>CBDUSJ010000100.1:0-8203 GCA_965369845.1 uncultured bacterium
CAGAATTTATGGAATAGCTGATATCCGGTATAATTAGATCTTCATCCGGTATTCCCGGGGTCAGGCTGATTTTATTTGCATCAGAAATTGTAGGCTTGTATGGCGCAACAATTGTTACCTCTTCGTTTCGCCCCTGGGCCGATAACATAAGCGGTAAGCATATTAACGCCAAAAAAAACAGAGATAGATTCAGCCGACTTTTAAAATTCATATTTAACATGTTTCAAAGTTTATTTTTATTTAATTTGTGTTATAGTATCAGATGCAGCTTCTTTTTCTGCCTTTTCTTTTTCCAGAATCTTGTTTAGTTTTTGGGAAGCAATATCTGTAAGATCAGTCTCCTCATAATTATCGATGATGCTTTGCAGGGTTTGTTTAGCCTGAAAGATGTTGCCATTTATAGTGTAAATATCTGCAAGCAAAATAAAGCTTTTTGCTTTCCAGTATTCATACGCCGGATATCTGTTTGCAAGTTCAAATATCCCGGTTTCTGCTTTTTTATAATTTTTCAGGTCATAATGAATTTTGGCAAGTTTGTATTTAGCTTCAGCCCCCATTTCGGTTTCTGATAATTCAACGGTTTTTTCAAATTCCTTTTGTGCGAGAGAAATATTACCGGTTGCGAGGGCTGAGTTTGCCATTATATAATGAGAAAGAAGGACAACATCATTTGATATTTTTTCATTTTTCAATAATTTTTGCGCAGCAGCTATTGCATCATTGAATTTCCCAAGATGGTAACTACATTCCATTTGACCTTCAAGAGATTTTATAAGATTGGATTTATAATCGGCATTTTGCTCAAGTTTACTGTAGTATCTCAAAGCAGCATCGTAATTTTCCAAATCAAAACTGATATTTGCTGCCCTGAGTAAAGAATTCTCAGTAAATCTTGACTTCGGATTTTCGATAACATATTCATATCCTTTAAGGGCATTTTCAAGCGAATCGGCATTGAAGTCGCATTCTGCCTTATAGAAATTGGCGCTCAATATAAAAGCGCCCTGAGGAAATTTGCCGATATAATCTTCAAAAGCGCCGGCTGCAAGGTCTGTTTCACCGTTCATATAAAGGTTTTCGGCAGCAAGGTAAATTATCGAATCCTGTTCGGTAGCAGTTATCCTTGCCGATGAAATCGTATTTACAAATTTAAAATATTCATCAACCTCGTTTTTTTCCATGTAAATATTCCGGATTGTTACAAGGGCTTCTTTTGATTCTTTAGTTCCCTGATAATCTCCTGCAACTTTTCTAAGGATTTGCAATGCCTTATCGTAATCGTTGTTGTTATAAAAAATCAGGCCTGTTTTCTGGAACGATTTCAGTTTGTAACTGCTGTTTGGATGATTATTAATAAGCCGGTTGTAATATTGAAGCGCTTCTGTGCCATCATTCAATAAAAGATAAGTTGAAGCAATTTCGAAACAGGCATCATCATTATAAGGCGAATCAGGGTAATTAACAATTAAATTTTTCAGGCTTTGAATTTTACCGTCATATTCTCCCATAGCGCCTTGTGATAATGCTTTCTGATAAATTGCGTAATCTTTGTCAGGCGAATTTTCCTTGATGGTCTCGGTGTAATAATCTATCGCTTGCTGGAAATTTTTTGTAATAAAATAGCAGTCGCCGATCCTGAGCAGAGCATCAGCGCGAAATTTATCACCGTCAGATAATTGCCGGTTCTGAAATTGCTGAAATGTAATAACGGCATTATCATAATATTTTAGTTTGAAATAGGAATACCCCAGGTTGTACAAAGTCATAGGATAAATTTCGAGACTATGGGCGCCGGGCGTTACCATAAAATCATCATAGAAATCAATTGCTTTCGGGTAATTTTCGAGCCTGTAATACGATTCTCCTATCCAGAATTTTGCCTCGGCCGTTATTTTTTGAACATAATTATTTATAAGCGACTTTCTGAAATTTTCGATCGCCGCATCAAATTTATTTTCGTTAAACAATTGAAGCCCCCGAAAAAATGTGATTTTCTGATAGGCTTTTTTTAACTTCGTATTTTTTAACCTTATATTTTCTATTGCATCAATTGCCGACTGATAATTCCTGGTTGACAGGAAAAGGTTGGTAAGATAGGAATATGCTTCATCGATTCGTTCAGAACCGGGATAATCGCTGATGTATTGTTTTAATGCCTCGATAGCCTGATTATACGGATCGTAGGCAAGCTCATACGATAATTTTGCGTAGTTGAAAAGTGCATCTTCCTTTGCCGATTGGTCGAAATCGAGTTGGTAAGCTGAATAAAAGGCGCTTTGCGCAAATTGTTTTTGATCTGTTTTCAGGTAGCAATCGCCCAAATGATAATAAGCATTTTGTGAAAGAGCATCTTTTCCCTTTACTGACTTTTGAAAATATTTGATAGCCTTTTCATAATCTCCGGCTTTGTAATTTACGTAAGCAAGTTTATAATATTCCTCTCTTTTCAGTGAGCGACGCACCAGTTTTTCCCACTTTTCAAAATAAGGTAACGATTCGTTATATTTTTCAGAAATATAATATGCTTCGGCAAGAATTCGGGCAACTTCAGCAGAGCGCTTTTTGTCTTTAATTTCCGCATTAAGCATTTCAGGCGCTAAAGCGATTATTTCTTTATAATTTTCATTGATGAAATAAATTTGTAACAGGTAAAACGGAATAATCTCACGATAATCTTTTTCATCTTTAATTTTTTCGAAGTAACTCAAAGCCACATCATAATTCCGGTTCATGTAAGCGATGTGAGCATAATAATAAATTGCAGGGGTTTGATAATCTGAATTTGTGTTGAGGATAGGGTAGAAAACTTCTTTGGCTTTATCGTAGTTTTCTGTTTTTAGATTGCAGTAGCCGAGTTTATAAAGATACTCTGAATGATCATCGGGGCTAAGTTGGTAAGCATCCACATTTTCGAAGGCAGCAAGCGCTTTCCTGTATTTTTTTTCAGTGTATTCAATTCTTCCAAGGTTCAGATATGCGAGATTGATTTTACTAAAATCAGGATATTTTTCGATAAAAAGTTTAAACTTGGTTTTTGCCTCCGGCTGGTTTAATTCCATGGCGCAGAAAGCGTCATAATATTCAGAGTTCAATAAAAAAATGGAACTTCGGTCGTAAATTTGATTGACCAGTTTTTCGAAAATCTCTTTAGCAGCGCCGAATTTTTTCTTATCTACAAGCTCAAGCGCTTGCCGGTATTCAGCTTTGGGTTCATCATATATTTTTGTCTTTTGTGCTGTAACAAAACTTATTTTTGATATTAAAAGAAAAAATATAATTAATAAAAACAGGATTTTTTTTCTCATGCCGGTCAAATATTTTGAAGATGTTTGTCTGATTTTTTCTATTTTTAAAAATTCTCGAAACGTATCAAGTTAACGATTGAAGCAATAGCTTATTTTAAAGAGCGTAAAACTTAACAATTTGCACGAAAAATTCGTCGAATACAAGTTAGTTCATAAATAGACTATTTTTGCTTTTTATGATCAGGATAGAATATCCTCATAAAATTTTTAAAAATTACATAAAAAGTTAAAGAATGAAAGTGATAAAATTTGGCGGAGCTTCGGTAAACAGTGCTTCTGCAGTTAAAAATGTTGCTTCGATATTAAAAAAGTATGAAAATGAAAATGCCGTTGTTATATTTTCAGCAATGGGTAAAATGACAAATGCTTTTGAGGAAGTAGCAAAAGCCGGGTATTATAAAAAAGATGATTTTAAAAATTTATATGCAAGAGTTAAAAATTATCATTACGATATTCTGAAAGAACTTTTTAACGACAGTAACCATAAGGTGTTCAAATCTATTGCTCGACTATTTAATGAACTAAAAGAAAAAATAAGTGAAACTAATAATGTGAGTTTTGATGAATTCTATGATAGGATTGTTCCATTCGGCGAACTTATTTCAACAACAATTGTGAGCGCTTATCTTAGTGAAACAGGTTTTAATATTTTATTGCTCGATGCTCGTGAACTTGTTTGTACTGATGATAATTTTCGGGATGCGTCGGTTAATTGGGAATTAACTAACGCAGTAATCAAAAAAAAGGTGTTATCATATTTCGAGCGTGATCCCGGTAATAATCCTTTAATAATTACACAAGGTTTTATTGGCGGCAGTCAGGATGGATTGCCCACGACACTTGGAAGGGAAGGCTCTGATTTTACTGCATCTGTCTTTGCATACTGCCTCGATGCCGATGAGGTTATTATTTGGAAAAATGTTGATGGTTTGCTAAATGCCGACCCCGAATTTTTTAGTAATACTGTCAAAATCGAAAAAATGTCGTACAAGGAAGCAATTGAGCTTTCATTTTACGGGGCCAAAATTTTGCATCCGAAAACAATAAAGCCTCTTCAAAACAAAAACATACCCCTCCGTATAAAATCATTCAGTAACCCGCAGTCGGATGGATCGGTAATCCGAGGAAATATTACAAAAAAACATCTACCGCCATTTATTATTCTGAAACAAGATCAGGTATTAATTTCATTTAATTCACTTGATTTTTCATTTATAACCGAAAGGAAGCTGTATCGACTTTTTGGGGTCTTTAACAACTATGGTATAAAAATTAACCTCATGCAAAATTCTGCAATCAGCTTTTCGGTTTGTGTTGATGAACCTAAAGAAAAACTCCAAAAATTAATTGCCGAACTAAAGGATGAATTTGAAATCAGATACAACAGTAATCTCGAATTAATCACAATAAGGCATTTTGATGAAGAAACTTTAGAAAATATCATTAAAGAAAAGAAGATTCTTCTTGAACAGCGAAGCAGAACCACCATCCAACTTATTTACATAAAAAAAGCCTTACTTCATAGAAGTAAAGCTTTTTGAAAAAGACTACTCTACATCATTAAGTTAACTTATTACAGCACTTAAGTTAATTTAATTCACATTTATTAAATACTGAGATTAATCAGCAAGGTCTCTTTTTTTTACATCATAAACTTTTTTAAGACCGTAACCTGCGCCTAAGCAAATTAACATTATCAATCCGCTGCCTATTGGCGCTCCACCTCCAATAGGGCCGCTACCTGAAGTTCCACCCCCAATGTTTTGATTGTTTGGATGTGGTTGAGATGATGCTTTTTCGATTAAAAACGGGGCTGTAAGTAAAAAGGCCATCAGGATAACAAAACGTAATATTGTTTTCATATTTATTATTATTTAGTGATATACAAATTTATTTAGATATTTATAACTAATTGATTTTCTTAATAAAACAAAAAATTTTAACTTTAAAATGTAAAAGAAATGCAAATATAATAAAAAAAATATAAAAAGCTAATAAATTTTAAATTTTTTTTTGAATTACCCCATATTTTAATTATTTTTGATTTTTGAAAGCTGGATAGTGAAAAGATTAAAATTCATTAATCCGGTACTAAAAAAATATGGTTCATCAGAAAGATGTGTACTTTTGAAAAAAAACAATTCAAATAATTTAACAAGATTATGAAAAATCGCATTAAAATTATAATCATTCTTGTACTTTGTATATATAATACTTCTTTTTCACAAAAACTCATATTGCATGATTCAGTATCATTTTCTAACACTAAAAGTGATCTGCAGGATAGCTTTCCTTTAAAAGAAAGCTTATTTTTAAATTCGGAATGGACATTAAAAATAAATGAATTTTTAGCAAGTAATGAAACTGTTTTTGCAGATGAATATGGGGAATACGACGACTGGATCGAATTATTCAATTTTGGTGAAGATACTGTTGATATTAACGGTTTATATTTAACCGATGAACTTAGCGATCCTGAAAAATGGCAAATAACTTCACCTATTATAATTTACCCTGATTCATTTTTAGTATTATGGGCAGATAATCAACCCGAACAAGGTGATTATCATTTAGGATTTAAGCTTTCAGCATCCGGAGAAGCAATAGGCCTATTTACTCCTGACAGCTTGTTGTGTATTGATTCTGTTATCTTCGGGATACAAAATACTGATATTTCCTGCGGGCGTCAACCCGATGGCGGTGAAATATGGAATTATTTTGAAGATTGTACTCCGGGATATCCAAATAGTGATGAAGGCTTACTTGGTATTATTCCTGAACCACAAATGACAGTAGCTGCAGGAATTTATTCATCTCAATTCGATGTTGAATTGACCATAGATTCTTCTGATGCAATTATTTACTACACACTTGATAATACGGTTCCGACAATATCTTCAAGTATTTATTCAGGCGCTATCGCGATTGAACAGACAACAGTATTACGAGCCAAAGCATTTCAAGATGGTTATATTCCAAGCTCGGTTGCCACGGCCACTTATATTTTCGATCAGGATTTTACATTAGATATCATTTCACTTGTAACAGAACCATCCAATATGTGGGGAAGCTCGGGAATTTATGATAATCCGTATAGCGGACTTGAAAAACCAATTCATTTTGAATATTTTAAACCTAATGGTAATTTGGAATTTAACCTTGATGGAGGTATCAGAATTCATGGCCCTGATGGCAGGCCTCAAAAATCTTTCAGGTTTTATGCACGCTCGCAGTACGGTGATAATGAAATAAATTACAAACTCTTTAGTGATAAAGATATAAATGTTTTCAAACGATTGGTTTTAAGAAATGCAGGGAATGACGGTCTTCAATTATCAAAAACACATATTCGCGACCCCTTAATGCACATCATCTATCAGCAGAGCAATCCCGAAAATGGTATGGCTTCATACATACCATTGCATGTATATTTAAACGGTCAATATTGGGGAATTTATAATTTAAGAGAAAGGGAGGACAAATATTATATTAAATATAACTTCGGATATGAAGATATTGATTTCCTCGAATATACTGCCGGTGTACCCAATTGCCAGAATGCCATTGCCGGCGACTGGCTAAATTTTAATAATTTAAAGAACTTTGTTATTAACAATGATTTGAGTATTAATTCAAACTATCAATATGTTTGCTCCCAAATGGATATTGAAAACTTTGTTGATTACCAAATATTCGAGATATTTTGCGGAAATCAGGACTGGCTCAGCAATAATATAAAATTTTGGCGGCAACGTTCTGATGAAGGGAAATGGAGATGGGTACTCTGGGATACTGAATATGGTTTGGGAACATATTATCCTAATTATTCTATCGGTTACCCTGATTTTAACTTTTTAAACATGGCGCTTACATGGGGAGGTTGGGGCAGTGGTGATTATACTTATTTATTACGAAACCTTGTCGAGAATGAAGATTTTAAAGAATATTTCTGCATCAGGTTTGCCGATTTGCTTAATACCGAACTTCTTGAAAATTCAAATATCATTGATGTAATCGATTCATTACAATTGCTGCTATCACCCGATGTCCAATTACAAATTAACAAATGGGGAAGTTCGTATGATTACTGGATAGAAAAAATTCAGGAAGTAAAAAACTTTTCAAATGGCAGACCCTATTATATCAGAGAGCATATTATTGATGAATTTGAGCTGGATACTTTATTTACTCTTTCTTTAAATGTTCAACCTGCCGAATCCGGAAAAATTATCGTTAATACCAAAATAGTTGAAGACTTTCCATGGAGCGGTATTTATTTTACCGATTATTCAACTTGCCTGACTGCTGTACCTAACGATGGTTATGAATTTACCAATTGGCAAGGAATTTATAATGGCTCATCATTTATTGAATTTTTTACTTCAAACGATACCTCATTTACTGCATTATTTCAACCGATTGTCGATACAACTAATTTTGATACAGCTATCGTAATTAATGAGATAAATTACCATTCTGCCGATTTTATGGATTCCGGCGATTGGGTAGAAATTTATAATACTTGCGATTCAACTATTGACTTATCTAATTGGAAATTTTATGATAGCGACGATTTACATGTTTTTACTATTCAGGAAAATATTGAAATTTGCCACGATTCTTTTTTAATTTTATGTAGAGATACTGTAAAATTCAAAACAATTCATTCTTCTGTAACTAATTATATCGGAAATTTTGATTTTGGATTAAGTAATGGTGGAGAGTTTATCAGACTTTATAATCAAGAAAACCAATTAATTGATTCGGTGGAATATGATGATGAATCACCTTGGCCTGTGAGTCCTGATGGAAACGGACCTTCGCTTGAACTCAAAAATCCTGTCCTTGACAATACCGTTCCTGAAAACTGGCAAGCGAGCTATATTTACGGAGGCACA
>CBDUSJ010000101.1:0-8150 GCA_965369845.1 uncultured bacterium
GTTCTATTCATTAAAAAATATTCAAATATTATGTAGTGTTTATTTTTAGTTTTAAGAAGTCTAAATTTATAATTTCTTATTTCGTACATGATGGAAAATCAAAAGTGCATTCTTCATCAACTTTCATAAAATATGATTTACCGGGAGTAAGTTCTTCTAATGTGTTCACCACTGCCGAGGGCCAGAAAATTTTCCAGCCTGCAACTTCCTTGATAAAAATAAGATTTTCACCCAACTGGTTTTGCAACTCATCAGTCGAAACAGTGCATGTACTCAGCACAGGAATAAGATTCCATCCTCCGCAAAGTTCAAGACTGCCATTTTCGACAAGATTACCTGTGAAATTAACTTCAACATTCTGATCGACTTTAATAATATATCCATGGTCGGAAACCCAGTTGCCAATGGTGTTGATATTTTGAGCAGGCCAGTAAACCTGGTAGGTGTTCTGAAGAATTATCAGTTCGTTAATTATCGGTTCGAATAAAAGCTCAACGGGTGGGAAATACGGATTGATGAAACTTGATATTCCACTCCATCCTGCTTGAAGGTATAAAACCTGTTCATTAGGTACAAATGCTTGGTTTTCATAAGTTCCCATATCGATAACCAAAGCAAAAATTCTTGGATTACCGGACAGGTCGGTTGCCGGAAGGAACATACCGCTTGTGTCGGTATTTCCGGTATTTACGCATGGAGAAATATCCTGCAGTTGAAAATCACTTGCAGGAACGATAAATTCCGGGACTGCGTTTATGTTGTTTGTGTACCTTGTTGTGTCGTAATTAGCTCCTGAACCTGTGCCGCCAAATTCTTCAAATCCTCCTTCGATATCACAAAAATCAAAATAAGGATCAGCGTTTGAAACATGAAGGTAAACCTGATTGCCATTATAATCTGCTACATTATTCCAAAATATGCTGTTATTAACATAAGGATTTCCATAGTCGCATGCCATTCCTCCACCACTTGCATTTGCATGGTTGTTAACCACAGTAAAATTATTTAGTTGCGGACAACTATCATTATCGTAAAAAAAAATTCCACCACCCCAGTCGGCCTGATTGTATGCAACTAAAAAGTCGGACAATTGCGGATTTGCATCATAATACATACCTATTCCACCACCCCGGAATCCTGCTGTGTTCCAAGTCAGGGAAACGTTTTCAATTTTCGGGTTATCATTTATTATATAAATTCCCCCGCCTTCAGTTGTTGCATGGTTATTTGTAATTATCAAATCCGACAACAATTCCACATTGTTTTCTTTCAGTGTTAAATTTTCAGCAACAGAAGTAGTATCAATTGCCCAGGCATGTATCAAACTTTTATCTTCATCACAGCGTCGTTCGATAACATAAAAAATTCCGTTTTCACGGTCGTAACAACATGATCCCACCTGGTATAAACCAAAGTCGGACTGACCATTAAACATAAAAGTATCGATATTGAGGGTGTCGTAAGGTTGTGGTTCAGAAGGCAACATGATACCATTTGCCACAGAGTCGAAATCATCAGGATCGTAAAACATTATCTGAGGAACAAATTCATCAGCCCACCAACCGCGGTCGTCAAACGGATATGGTGGAATATAGTTCGAGTCGTTAGGCCACAGAGTGCCGTCAGCAAATCCGTACCAGCAGTTACCCAAAGCTTTGGTGCCAAGCAAAATTACCGATGAATATTCACCGAAAGTCAGCCAGGCTCCTCCTATCCACTCATCAGCATGTTTGTATTCAGAGAGTGAATCATTATCATTGTACATTAAAAGAGGAGTGATATTTTGAAGATGATAATCCGGAGGCGGCGGATTGCCTTCTGTCCACGGTGCAAAAGAGAAGAGATTAGGACCCTTGCCGCTCAATCCACCGTCTCGAAATCTACCACAAACCAGTTTTTGACCAAAAACATGCTCATCGGCCCAGCTATAAGGGATCGAAAACATATAGTCGTTGGTGCGGAAATTTGCTATATTGTCAAAATACCACGGCCCTGCCATCTGTGGATTTGAAAGACTGGTTTCTAACCATACATGCGAAACATCCACCTGTTCAAACTGATTATGCTGGCCAATACACAAATAAATTTTGTCGGATGCTTGCTGCCCTTGTGCGGGTAAGTACTCAAGCCCGATCCTGATAATTTCATAAGCAATACTGTCAAAAACACCACCCGTAACATTAGTAAAAGGTTGTAGTGTACTGGCTGTATTGAGGTCATTTACATTTTTATCTGGAGAGATTACAGGAACCGGAATACTAATTTCAGAAATATCGAAATACCAGTCGTGCCCAACAGCATAAATTGATCCCGGAAACCCATCGGAAGGCCCGTTGGGATCGCCGTCAGGATAATATGTTGCAGCAGTTCCGCCCCATTCCCAGCTCGATCCGTTTGAACCTTCAGGCAACCTGAAAGCGCCAAGATAATTCAGATTATTACTGTACAAAAGTCTTTTTTGTGCGGGAGGAGGAAAAAGGACATTGCCATGAATATAAATTCCACCGCCGTATTCAGCAGTATTATTATCGATATTTACAAATGATATTTCGGGATGGCTGTTGATGAGAGATATTGCTCCTCCTCGTTCGGCAGAATTACCGGAAAATAAACAATTATTCAGAATTACCCCTGATGATTCATAAAACATTAAAGCCCCGCCGGAAGCATCATACCAGTCGCCGGAGGCGTTTCCGTTGGTAAAACTACAATAAGAAACAACAGACTTTTCCGGTCGTTGATCGTCGAGCGAATAAAACCTTATTCCATGCCAGCCTTCAACCTGGCCGGTTGAGTTGAAATGAATCGAATCGTTGGTATTTCCCTGGAACAAAATCCTTCCGTAAACATTAATTTTATAATAACCGGTAAAAATTACAAAGGTTCCGCCGTTTGCCGGGATAATTTCAAAAGTTTCTCCAAGAGGGACGTTAATATCTCCATCAATAAAAATCGTATCGAAATTCTGCCATGTTCCAGAAATATCCCCACCCGGAATATGATTGTTTTCAATTTCAAACAAAATAGCACCCATATCGGTTATTGAACCATCGGGATCGGGAGGTGATAAAGGATTGCCGCTATCGATACACGGCGATTTGGTTTCGTCAATTATCGGGTAATTGGCCCATGTAAGCGAAAAATCCCCATTTTCTGCATCTGCAAATAAAGGGTCTTCATTAATATTTCCCGTACCGGAATAAATCCCCTCGCCGCCAATATCACAATATGTAAACGCTGCTTCTGAACCACCGGACACATAAACATCGGTTTCGTTATTGCCCCAAATTATCGAATTGGTAAATTCGGGGGACGGCCAATCCATTATAAAAACCCCATCACCCAAAGGTGAACTGTTTTCACTAACCGTACAATGGTCAAAAAAGGGACCGCCTCCATTAATGTTTATTGCGCCGCCTTCAACTGTTGCCGTGTTCTGACAAATAATACAAGTCTGTATATCAGAATAGGAACCCCAAAAATGAACTCCTCCGCCAAAAGAAGCAGAATTATTTCGGATGACACATCTTTTAATTATTGGCGAACAATAGCGGATTTGGATGCCGCCGCCTCCATCTGTAGCTTCATTGTTATGGATATAGCAATCCTCGATAACAACATTTGAGGATAAGTATAAAAAGAGCGCCCCGCCATTTTCATCTTCCCATCCATCGCCAAAAGCATTTCCATGTTTGAAAGAACAAAACCGGACTCTTGAGCTATCCATGCCGTTGTAATCAATATCAAAAAAACGTAGTCCCAACCAGCCATCCTCGCTGCCCATGCTCCACAGATGAATGGAGTCTTGTTGGGTGCCCATCAGTTCGAGTTGGCCATATACGAGAAATCTGTAGTGTCCGGTAAAAATAAAATCGGTACCTCCCGGAACCGGGTTTACCGTTAACGTCTGTCCATCGGGAACAATAATATCGCCATCAACGTAAATGGTGTCATAGATATCCCAAATTCCACTCACTTCCCCAGAAACGTGGTAACCCTCAGAAGGTTCGTTAGCGCCGGTTCCTGATAAAGTTACTTCAGTATTGTAGGTTTGCGATGAGAAAATATCAACTGATCCTGAATAGCTTTGCTCGGCGCCCGGCTCAAAAGTTACATCAAAACTGAACGAATCACCCACTTCAAGCGGAAAGGTTATTTCCGATAGTTCAAAAACTTCAGGTTGTACTTCAACACTATCAAAAATAATAGGTGTGCCTGAGTTGTTGGTGATGGTGATTTGCTCGGTTTGGCTTTCGCCGATAAAAACAGTCCCGAAATTAATATTCATCGGATCGACAGAGTAGGAGAGGAGGTTTTGTGATTCGTAAGCGCCAATATCAGGGGCGCTGCCGAAAGGCCTGGTGTTTCCATCAAAATCAATATTGGGGGCCCAGTCCATGCTGCCGTTATTTACTGCGGGGCTGAGGGCTGTGAGGTGAAGATCGTAAGCAGCAGCGTTTGAAAATATTTCATCAGGTGTTTCCGCAGTTACTGAATTTTCATCCTGACCACTGTACAAAGCCCATTCGCCGTTTTCAATTTGTGTAGTGGAAAACTCCGTTTCGTATCCTATCGAAATGGTGCGTGAAGGGTTGTTGTTTTGGAAAAGATTGAAATCGCCGTGATAGTTTTCAGCAGAATTTTGCTCGAAACAAAGTCCGATATTTTCACCACCCGAAATTATGCAGTTGTACATGTTCAGGATATCGTTGCTGTTTCCGACCCAAATAGTATAAACTTCTGCATCGTAAAAAGTGCAGTTTCTTAAAGTGGTTTCGGCCGGGAAATCCTGCCAGCATACTTGTACTATAGAAATCCCACCATTATAACCGATGCAATTTACCATCTCTACGTCGTCCTCCCAGAGTTTGTAACATGAGTTCAAACAATTGTATGCCAAACACCTGTCTAACAGCACAGATGTTGAACTAATATCGAAACCATCGAACACATCGTAGGTTGTACAACCTTGGAGCAGGAAATTGTTTTGTATGCCATGCCCCAGCGCAAAGCCATCTACATTTTGTTCAGGATCGCGGCAGGTGTGGGCAGTACAATTGATAAATGTGCCGTTGTAGCAAAAATCATCCAACATCGGCGAAGCGTCTATTCCGTAAAGGGTAAAATGGTGGACTTCAGTTTCTGAAAGGAGAAAATCGTGGGAGCTGCCGGATATCCCTATCCCGAAAAACATTTCGTGAACCTCCAAGCCATGCATTTCGAAAAATGAGGCATCCTGAGCCCATATCCCGGTCGAAGGCCAGTTTGTAATTTTAAAACCATACAATTTTATGTATGCATTGGAAAGATACAAGCCGGTACTTGGCCCAACATCCGTACCATCAATCACCGCATTTTCGCCGGGATAGGCGGCAAAAACAATATACCCTTCTGATGCACTTCCATCGTTTTGCGTTGAAACGGATTCTTGATAAATCCCTTCCCTGACAAGCACCGAATCGCCGGCCTGCGCCACATCAACGGCATGTTGTATGGTAAGCCAGGGCAAGTCGATTGTACCGGGGTTATCATCGCTTGCTTCGGGGTGGCCATTATCAACATAAAAAATAGTTTGTTCTTGCCCCCAACCTACCATTTCTGCAACCATCCACCAGAATGCTCTCCCTTTCAGATTACAATTTAATGGCCTTGAGTGTGCGCAGGAGCAGTCCCAGCAAAGATCAGAACCGGGATTTGCAGCACACCATTCATTTGCCCAATTCCCCAAATAAGAGCCTCCCGGCCCCGAATAATAATTGCAGTTGTCGCTTGCATATTCGAAATAATCACCGTCAGGATTATAGCTTTCGATGTCGGCAAAATCGAAAAGGATTTTATCGTTTGCGATGCAATAATCCCGGATCTGCTGATTACGCGCTTTCAGGTTTTCCCACGACCAAATGTCGAGATGTCCGGTCATATAAATAAATTTCACGTCCGGATAGTCATTTTCTAATTCGGTCATTTTATTAAGGTAGATGTTAATCCCTTCTTCAGTGTTGTCGGAACATCCGCCACACCACGACCACATCACCACGTTCCGGTCGCAACCGGCTTGGTTTAGTTTGTTTCGTGTTGATTGTGCCCAGGCTGTATCGCCATTGTGTCCCAGGTCGCCGCCTGTTTCCTGGTACGATAGCGCGCCGCCGGCGCCTGAAGAATTATAAGTGTACGGCTCACCATAATGCGATTCCAGATTATTCATCCCGGATGTTATCTGGCTGCCGTGCGAGGTATGTCCATACCAAAATCTTAATTCCGACTTTGCCAAGTTTATCCATTCATCAGGAACTTGATCAAGAGCGGTACAGGTGTGGTCAATTATTATTGGCTGAGACAATAAACCCACAGGGATAATTATTATTATAAGGAAGCTGATTAAAAAGAGAGATTTTTTTTTCATAATAAGTGAGATTTTAAAGATTAACAGTATTTTTAAAATTTTTATGTAAAAGTATTAAAATTTTAACATGAAATAAAGTTGTGTAAATTATTTTATTATGAATAAATTAGATGAGTCTATTTTCCAGATCGTTAATGACAAACATTCCGGTTCGGTAGCTATTTTGCAGCAACTTATACGTTCAATAATACTTTATTTAATTGATGAAGATGATTTTGAAATAAGTGTAAAAACTATCAAAGAACGCTTGCCTACAATTAGGAAATATTTAGGGCATTTTATGGTTGTTTGTCATTTTATAAATTATCTCGATGAAAAAATTAAAAGTATTGATAAAACAATTTTTTCTCAGGATGATTTGTTTGATTGTGTGAAAAAATACAACATCCGTTGGAAAAATGTGAATAAAAAGATTGCCGAAAATGCTGTAAAATTATTAGACACAAATGGTAAGACTATTCTTTTACACAGTAACAGCAGCGCAATAACTATGTTTTTCAAAGAGATTAAAAATAAAAAAGAGGATGTCAAAATTATCCAAACCGAAGCTCGCCCTGAGTTTGAAGGGCGGTACCAGGCTTCCTCGCTTGCCGATTTAGGTTTTCAGGTCGATTTTATTGTTGACTCCGCAATAGGCTTGTTTATACCCGCAATTGATTTTGTAATTGTCGGAGCCGACAAAATTCTGAAGGATGTTTTTATAAATAAAATCGGAACTTATCCTTTGGCGTTGTTATGTAGAGAGTTTAATAAACCGCTTTACGTTTTTGCCGACAGCAGGAAATTTACACAAGATAACGAAGATTATAAAATTAATGAATTGGCTAAGTCTCCAAAGGATATCTGGAACACTAATCATCCGAAAATTAAACCCCTGAATTTTTATTTCGAGGCAATCCCGAATAATCTTGTATCAGCCTTTATTACAGAAAACACGGTGATTGGTAATCTGTAATCTGTAATCGGTGATCGGTAATCGGTAATCGGTAATCAGTAATCGGTAATCGGTGATTGGTAATTTCCAATTTCCAATTTATAATTTCCAATTTCCAATTTTTTATCTATATTTTTTAAAATTAATTTTCTATTATCAGAAAAGTTTATATTTTTGCAGCCCTGAAAATTTAACGGAATAAAATAATGGCAAAAAAAACTAAAGATGCAAGAGTACAGGTGATCATGGAATGTACGGAACACAAAAAAAGCGGGCTTCGCGGAACTTCGAGATACATCACCACTAAAAATAAAAAGAATACACCCGAAAGATTAGCGTTGAAAAAATTCAACCCGATTATGAAAAAAATGACAATTCATAAAGAAATAAAATAAAATCTTAAAGATATGGCTAAAAAAGTTGTTGCTACATTGCAGACTTCGGGAAAGGATTTTGCAAAAGTGATCCAGGCGGTAAAATCAAAAAAAACAGGCGCATACACTTTTAAGGAAAACATTATTCCTAAAGATCAGATTAAAGAGTTTATCGCAAAAAAATAATTTTTGCGTATGGATGATTCGTAAAAAAAAGGCCTTTTCCGCCTATGGGAAGAGGCTTTTTTTGTACTTGTGTTATTATTATTGTTTCAGATTTCCTGATTCATAAAAAATATTGATGACATCTAGTAGTTAGGATTTAAGATTTAAGAATTTAGATTTAGGATTTAAGATTTAAGATTTTGGATTTAAGAATTTAAATTTGAGTCCACTCCGAAAATACATTTATTTGAAATTGTTGAAAAAAAGTTGCCAC
>CBDUSJ010000102.1:0-8076 GCA_965369845.1 uncultured bacterium
CAATTATAATCCACAGACAATAGGTGAGTATATTTCTGCTCTTTCAAATTCTGCATGTCTCGAAAATAAAGAATTTGGTTATTTAGTTTTTGGAATTGAAAATGAAACACATCAAATTGTTGGAACATCGTTTAAACCAAAAGAAGAAAAAAAAGGCAATCAGGAAATAGAAAATTGGTTGGCTACACAACTGGAACCAAAGATTGACTTCAAAATAATAGAATCTAAAATTAATGATAAACCAATCGTTGTTTTTCAGATTGATGCAACTCTTAACAGGACTGTTTCATTTAGGGGTACTTCCTATATCAGGGTAGGCAGTTATAAAAAGAAATTAAAGGAACATCCTGAAAAAGAGAGTAAAATATGGCAAAAAGTTAAAAATATAGTTTTTGAAAAAGAATATGCCATTAGAAATATTTCTGCTGATAAGATTCTGGAATTGTTAGATTATCCTACTCTTTTTAAGCTACTAAAAATTCCCCTTCCGCCAAATAGAAATGCAATTCTTGACAAACTTATAGAAGAGAAACTGATTGTGAAAAGAATAAGCAAATATCATATTACAAATCTCGGAGCTATACTTTTTGCCAATGATTTAACTGATTTTGAAGATTTAAAACGCAAAGCCCCAAGAGTAATTATCTATAAAGGTAAAAATAAATTGCATACAATTAAAGAGCAAGAAGGTAAACTGGGATATGCGATAGCTTTTGAGCGTTTGGTTAATTATGTAAATGATAAATTATCTTCAAACGAAGAAATTGGGCGGGTTTTCAGAAAGGAAGTGAGAATGTACCCTGAACTTGCAATCAGAGAATTAATTGCTAATGCAATCATTCATCAAGATTTTGCAATTAAAGGAACAAGCCCGATGATTGAGATTTATGAAAATAGAATTGAAATTACAAACCCAGGAAAACCATTAATAGATACCAAGCGTTTTATAGACCATAGCCCGGAAAGTAGAAACGAAATGCTTGCAGGCTTAATGCGTAGGATGAATTTTTGTGAAGAGCGTGGTAGTGGTATTGATAAAGTAATACACGAAATAGAAGTTTTTTAATTACCTGCACCTGATTTTCTAAGCGGTGATAATTATACTCGGGTTATTTTATATTCACCTAAATCATTGCGACAAATGTCAAAACCAGACAAAGTACGTGCTTGTTATCAACATTGTTGCTTAAAGTATGTGTCTGGTGAATATATGACTAATCAGAGTTTACGCGAAAGATTAAATATTGAGAAAAAGAATTATCCAATTGCTTCAAGAATAATAAAGGAATCAATTGAAATAAAAGCTATTGTTGAGTATGAAAACTCGAAAATGTATGTTCCTTTTTGGGCAAGTTGAACTGATGTAACAGGATGTAACTAAGCTAAGGTAATAATTTATAAACACCTGTATATCAATACTTATCTATGTAACTAAGATGTAACTAAACACGAAATATGAGCAATATTACAACAGAAAATACATTTGAAACTGCTATTGTTCAATCATTAATCGACAATGGCGGATACACACAGGGCAATGCACCTGATTACAGCCCTGAATTGGGATTGTTTAAATATGAAGTATTAAAGTTTTTACAAGAAAGCCAACCAAAGAACTGGAAGAAAATTTCAGTAATTCACGGTGATAATGTTGATAATAGGATTATTCAACGCATTTATAAAGAAATGGATTTGCGGGGAAGTCTGGATGTTATTCGTAATGGTTTTGTTGATTATGGCGTTCGTTTCAAATTGGCATTTTTTAAACCCGAATCAGGATTAAATCCCGAAACACAAAAACTTTACGATAAAAACCAATTAAAAGTAATTCGTCAAGTTTATTACACAAACAAAAATAAAAACTCTGTTGATTTAGTGCTTTCGTTAAATGGTGTTCCTGTTGCCACAATTGAACTTAAAAACCATTTCACAGGTCAAAACACCGAGAATGCGAAAAAGCAATATGCAACTACAAGAGATAATAGAGAGTTGTTATTTGCATTTAAAAAACGTTCGTTAGTTCATTTTGCTGTGGACGATGAAGAAGTTTTTATGGCAACTAAATTGGATGGCAAAAAAACATATTGGCTTCCATTCAACAAAGGGAATAACAAAGGAAAAGGCAATCCACTAAATCCAAACAGTTACAAAACCGATTATTTGTGGAATGAAATATTAGTAAAAGATAGTTGGCTTGATATTATTCAACGATTTATCCACTTGCAGATTGAAGAAATAGAAATTGACGGAAAAACCTTCAAAAAGGAAAAAATGATTTTCCCTCGCTTTCATCAATTAGATGTTGTCAGAAAAATGACTGCTGATGCAAAAGAAACAGGAGTAGGAAAAAATTATTTGGTTCAGCATTCGGCAGGTTCGGGTAAAAGTAATTCCATTGCTTGGTTGGCTTATCGTTTATCAAGTTTGCACAATAGTGAAGATACACGAGTTTTTGACAGCGTAATTGTAGTAACTGACCGCAGGGTTTTAGACCAACAATTACAAAATACTATTTACCAATTTGAACACAAAACAGGAGTTGTTCAGAAAATAGATAAAGACAGCACACAACTTGCTTATGCCATAAATTCAGGTTCGCATATTATAATAACAACGCTACAAAAATTTCCTTTTGTTCTTGACAAGGTAGGCGAAATTCCTGATAGAAAATATGCTGTAATAATTGATGAAGCCCATAGTTCGCAAGGTGGCGAAGCCCATAAAAAAATGAAAGAAGTTTTAGCCTCAAGTGGAGATGAAACAGACAATGGCGAAAATGATGATTTCACTGCCGAAGATTTTATAAGAGAACAAATTGAAAAATCTGCCGAAGCAAGGGGACAACAAAACAATATTTCATTTTTTGCATTTACTGCAACGCCAAAATATAAGACCCTTGCAATTTTTGGAGAAAAGGACAAAACAGACAAGCCGCAGCCTTTTCATTTGTATTCGATGCGTCAAGCCATTGAAGAAGGTTTTATTCTTGATGTGTTAGAAAATTACACAAACTATGAGTTGTATTTTAAACTTTCAAAATCCATTGAAGAAGACCCTGCATTAAATAAAAAGAAAGCAGCAAGGGCAATCGGGCATTTTGTAAATTTTCATCCTCATAATTTGGCTCAAAAAACAGAAATTGTAATTGAGCATTTTAGACAAGTGGTTGCCAAAAAGATTGGTGGAAGAGCAAAAGCAATGTTTGTTACTTCATCTCGTAAACTTGCAGTGCGATATTTTGAAGAGTTTAAAAAATACATCAAAGAAAATGGCTACTCTAACGAGTTGAAAATATTGGTGGCATTTTCGGGTAAAGTTATAGATGATTATCACCCTGATGGTGTTTCTGAACCTGAGTTAACAGGTTATGGAGAAAAAGAATTACCAAAAGCATTCAACGAAAATGAATATCGTATTTTAATTGTTGCAGACAAATATCAAACAGGTTTTGACCAACCTATGTTGCATACAATGTATGTTGACAAAAAACTTTCAGGAGTTAAAGCAGTTCAAACACTTTCAAGATTAAACAGAACTGCCCCTGGTAAGGAAGATACTTTTGTTTTAGATTTTGTGAATGACAGAAAAACAATCTTTGAATCATTCCAACCCTATTATGAAAAAACAATGGTTGCCGAAGAACCAGAGATAAATCACCTTTTTGATTTAAAAGGAAAATTGGATGAAAGACAAATATTTTGGCAATCGGAAATTGATGCTTTTGCAAATATTTATTTCAAACCATCTGGAAAACTCACAACAAAAGACCAATCGCATCTATACGCATATATTGACCCTGCAATTGACAGGTTTAAAACAATTGAAACAGAAGATGAAAAAGACGAGTTTAAAAAGAGTTTAAGAACTTGGACAAATCTTTACTCATTTCTTGCTCAAATAATGCCATTCAAAGAACCTGAATTTGAAAAGTTTTATGCTTATGCAAAACTGCTTCAAACCAAAATGCCTAAAAAAGAATTATCAGACAGTTTGCAACTTTCAGACGAAATTGCAATGGAATATTATCGTTTGCAAAAAATTAAAGATGGCTCAATTGATTTAGTAAAAGGAGAAGATGGAGAATTAGACGGATTAAGTGAAGCAGGAATAAAAAGGGCAAAAGAAGAAAAAGCAAAATTATCTGAAATTATTGAAGTTCTAAACGAAAGATTTGGAACTGAATTTGAATTAGCCGACAAACTATTCTTTGACCAGATAGAACAAGAATTAATACAAGACGAGAAATTACAGACACAGGCAAAAGCAAATAAAATTGACACTTTTAAATATGCTTTTGAAGATATGTTTTTGAATAAATTAATTGAAAGAATGGGGGATAATCAGGAAATTTTTGATAAAATAATTGAGAATAAATCATTTGGGAATTTAGTAAAAGAATTAATGTTGAAAAAGGTATATAATAAAATAAATGAAGAAGTCCTGCCCTAATTGCATACACATTGCCAAGTCGCTCGAAAAGCCCACCGCACAACCAAAACTTGTCAAAGAGTATGCAATGCCAACGCTTTTTTTCCGACCTAAAAAAACAAAATTAGGACAGTGCTAAATTGAAAATATAATGATAGAAATGAAGAAAGCCCAGCAGGTAACAAAGGCTATACGTAATGTGGGTAAAGTGCTAACATTGAAGATGATAGCAATAAATAAAATATACGGTAAATTGAAAGTGAAGCGTTTCAGAATACCCAACGCCTCATCCGCAAGCCGTTATTATTTAACATAAAAACAAAAAAAATGGATTTAAAAAAATTAAAAAAAACGTATAATGTCCCGTGGTTAACTGAAGAAGGAGATATGGACTTCTCAAAATATCCGATAGAACATCTTACAAAAGATTCACTGAGCAATGATGAGCGAAAATTCCTGAATGCTTGCAGATTGTTAGGATGTATGACGAATGAAGGAAGGAAAGATGCTGCGATATTTTTATTCGGACTCATTTGTTATTATAGTAACGACATAAAGAAACTTGAAATAATTGTAAAAAATCTTAGCCATTTTAAAACGAAAGAATGTGTTAATTTTTTATTTGGTGAAATAGAGCGGATAAAAAGCAGTAATAAAACTAGAATATACATAAATACTATAATTGATATTTTACGTTATTTCCCGTCTGATTTAGTTTTAGAGAAATTTTTTGACTTTTCGCAGAATAAAAAATTTAGTTATAAAATGCGAAATAAATTTTTAGCAGTTGTTGAAGAATTAGAATATGAAAATTAAAATTGAATATAAATTCCAAAACGATAACATAAAAAGCAGAAATAATCGGCGAATCCTCATTCATCTTGTCCGGTGTTGAACCCTGTAATGTTTACCCTGTAACGAAGTGTACAGGGAAGTGTATCATGGGACATTTTAATTATTTGGGGAAATTGTTATATTGTTATATTGTTGTGGGTTAACAATTTAACTCCCGATACGGTCATGCTTTGCTATCGGGATCTCTGCTTCGCTCCGACATTTAACCCTGATGGAATAGTTACACTTCGTTTCACATTCCACAGGGTAAACCATTTAACCATCTAACCATTTAGCAATTTTGCAATTTAACCATTAACACTTATGCGGTTTTAATTTACAATACTAAAATTTTAGCGAGTACCGATTGCAGCGTTTGTTTTTCCGATAACCTTTGCAACCGGTTTTTTGCCGGCCAAATATATTACATTCACAAGCTCGCCTCTCCGTGGCCGGATTCAACTATTCAGGTATGTACTTTCGGTTGGTGGCTCGATACTTTTAAATTATATTTTGCTAAAACTGTTGGTGTAACACATGTTGATTTGGCCTAAAAATTCGAAAATGATCACCACTGTTTTTGTGGTTACATACATCTACCTGGTGCAGAGGTATTTTACTTTTAAAACCCACAAGGTGAGTCCACTCCGAAAATACATTTATTTGAAATTGTTGAAAAAAAGTTGCCACCCTGATACACTTCGCTATGGGGCAGGCAGATTACACTGATTATCACAGATTTAATTTTCATTTAAATCAGTGAATCTGTGGCTAATTTCAATTTTATAACTTTTCGGAGTGGACTCACAAAGTGTAAATATAAATAGGGCACTGTAATAATTGCACTTTAAAGAAGGCCGGAGACAGGAAACTCCCATCTCCCGGCACTTCATCATTATGAAAAAAACAACTTACTTTTTAAGTAAGATTATCTTAATAATTTTCTGTTCTCCTGTTAACATTTTAAACTATTTCATCAACAACACTTTTTGTGTTTGACTGTAACTTCCTGCCTCGAACCTGTAAAAATAGTAACCTCCTGGTAACCGAACCCCGGCATCGTTGCACCCGTTCCAATTTATTCGATGTATCCCTGCAGTCATTTTTTTATTCAATAGTGTTTTAACTTTTTGACCTAATAAATCGTAAACTTCAATTTTAACATCCCTATTTTCCTCAAGATAAAAACCAATTGTGGTTTTATTGCTGAAAGGGTTAGGAAAAATTGTTGAATGAAAATACGGTTTTTCAAACGATTCACTTATTCCTATAGTAATTGGTGTAATATATGCGTAATAAACATCCTGGCCTCCGTTAATAGTGTTTGCCCATGCAAGATGTGCGCCATTCTCATCGGACACCATATCGAAATAGTCACCCATTTTTTGCTGTTGGGGCCATCCGACATGAGGGTCGAAAGATTCTGAAAGCTTTTCATTTTCCGACCATGTTTCTCCCTGGTCAATGGAGTAAGAATAATATAGAGCCGATAAATAAGAGCCGGCCGGGGCATCACGGGTGTCGAGCCAAACAACGTCGATACGACCGTTTGGGGCAACCGACATGGTTCCAAACCATTGGTAATTATTAGTTCCCGGATCGTTGTTTATTCGAATTGGTGCGGTAAATGTTTGCCCGCCATCGGTGCTTTTAGCAAACATAACATCAGCGGGGTCGCTATTTGAATTACGTTGTACCGAAGCAAGTACATAAACATTACCATGACCCGGCCCATCCGATATATCAACATCAATCCATGCCTGGCCAAGCAATCCTTCGGGATTAACACCTCCCCAGCCGCTAAGCTCACCATCCAGGTTAACAGGTGTGTAGAAATCCCACGATACCGGACTAAACGGATTATGGGCAGTAGTAGATTTTACTACAATAATATCATATTGATATCCGGTTCCAACAATGTATAATTCTTCGTCAGGCCCCACTGCAAGCGTTCCCCATGCAGGATCACCGGAAACCTCAACACAGTCTTCGAAACTATTACATCCATCAATAGAGCGTGTAAATGAACCCGGATAGCATATACTCCAGTAAGATGTCCAGAATGAATAATTGTTACCGGAACCAATTCCATCCGTTTTGTCAATCCGCATCCATTGTTTATCGCCTCCTTGTGCAAAAGTCCCTTCATCCCACTCAACGCCCCCGTCCTCAATTTTAAATACATCACAACTCATGTTATTATAACCATCAACAGTAAGGCTGTTATAATAGAAATTTCCATTGGCATCAAAATCAAGTACCGGATCGGAGCGGAAAACCCCCGGATCGATAACACCGGGAAAAGTCCAGGTTTGACCACCATCTAAAGTATAAGCATAGCCTGCCTGCCTGAAGTTACTGCTAATATTATCAAATTGGCGCCAGCCTATTACTATTCTGTTTGGGTTGGTAGGGTCAATAGCAATGGACGGTTCATTGGCGGCATCCCCAACTATGTTATTTCCATTTTCGTCAATGTTTACCTGTGTAGTAAAAAAATTGCTGCTTTTATACCTGTAAGCCGGAGATTTTTCCATGTTTTCACGGGACACGTGAACGTATTTATCGTTAGGTATCTCATGGTGCATTGATTTTCTTTTATCAATTTGATTTTTATTTTTTTGGGCAAAAGAGATTACCGGTATAATAAATAACATACCAAACAGTAAATAAACCATATTATTCAGTTTATTCACATTCCGATTAATTGTGTTATTTTTCATGATTTAAAATTTTAATTAAAAAATAAATTGCTAAAGTAATATTTTTATGGTAAATTTTAAGATAAAGATGAACTTTAATTGCTAAATATTT
>CBDUSJ010000103.1:0-8031 GCA_965369845.1 uncultured bacterium
GGCAAAGGACAAGATGGTATTTTTTACAGCGCTGCTTACGGGCCTTTGGATTGCCTTGGTTATAAATCAAATTATACATGTATTCAAAATAATAGCACAAACAATTGCTATGTCAGTTGTGAAATATTTCTTGATGTTATAATTAAAAAAATTGGGGATGTTTTTTATAAAGGCAACCCCATAAATGTTATTCAAAATAATACCGGTGAGGGAAAACTTATCAAACTCGATTAATATGCTTTTGCAAAAATTACCCGCTGATTACTTGGTTTACCTGAATAAATACATTTTCCTTCTTCTTTCGGATTATCAAAAGGAATTGCCCTGATAGTAGCCTTGGTTTCTTCTTTGATTTTTTGTTCTGTTTCAGAAGTGCCATCCCAATGAGCCAAAATAAAACCGCCTTTTTCTACTCTTTCTTTAAATTCTTCCCAGTCATTTATTTTATATGTGTTTTCTTCTCTGAAAGAAAACGCTTTCTGGTACAAATTTTCTTGGATCTGATCGAGCAGATGTTCAACTTTATTAGCAATATCGGTAATCTGATAAGTTTCTTTTTCCAAGGTGTCTCTCCTGGCAATCTCAATTGTATTATTTTCAATATCACGAGGGCCAATTGCCAATCTTACAGGAACGCCTTTAAATTCATATTCTGAAAATTTCCACCCTGGTTTATGAGTATCACGGTCGTCATATTTAACGGAAATTCCTTTCTCCTCAAGCGCTTTTTTTATCATTGTTGCTTTTTCGGTGATGGCTGCTAACTGGTGTTCTTTTTTGTAGATAGGAACAATAACCACCTGGATAGGAGCAAGCATTGGAGGCAAAACGAGTCCGTTATCATCTGAATGGGCCATAATTAAAGCGCCCATTAACCGTGTTGAAACTCCCCATGAAGTAGCCCAGACATACTCAAGTTTGTTTTCTTTTGTAACGTATTTTACATCAAAAGCCTTGGCAAAATTTTGCCCGAGAAAATGCGATGTGCCGGCTTGCAACGATTTTCCGTCTTGCATCAATGCTTCAATACAGTAAGTCTCAACAGCCCCTGCAAATCTTTCATTTGGAGATTTTAATCCTTTTATTACCGGAAGCGCCATCCATTTTTCCGCAAAGTTGGAATATACATTAAGAATTTTTTCAGTTTCTTCAATTGCTTCATTTTTGGTGGCATGTGCTGTATGACCCTCTTGCCATAAGAATTCTGTTGTTCTTAAAAACAATCTTGTCCTCATTTCCCATCTTACAACATTTGCCCACTGGTTAACAAGGATTGGCAAATCGCGATATGATTGGATCCACTTTCTATAAGTATCCCAAATTATTGTTTCTGAAGTTGGACGAATTATTAGTTCTTCCTCGAGTTTTGCTTCTTCATCAACAACCAGACTTTTGCCATCATCAGATTTTTTCAGACGATAATGTGTTACAACTGCACATTCTTTAGCAAACCCCTCTACATGTTCGGCTTCTCTGCTGAAAAATGATTTTGGGATAAAAAGCGGAAAATATGCATTTGAATGACCTGTGTCTTTAAACATCTTGTCAAGCGCTGCCTGCATTTTTTCCCAAATAGCATATCCGTAAGGTTTTATTACCATGCAGCCTCTTACGGCAGAGTTCTCTGCAAGGTCAGCCTTAATTACCAGATCGTTGTACCATTGGGAATAATTTTCTTCACGGGTTGGAAAATCTTTAGCCATATTTGATTTTGGTATAGTTTTTGGATATTTTTAAACGATTTTTGAATCGGTGCAAAAATAACAAATTATTAATCTGATGAAAATTAAAAAAAATTCACAAAATAAAAGGAGGACCAAAAAATGAAAAAATATGCTTTCTTAATAATAATCTTTTTAATCTATCTTTCTTCGTGTCAAACAGCTTATGAAACAACGGCGTATGATGATGTTTACTATACACCGAAGGGCAACTCAGCGAAAAATAATCAGGCCCAGGTAACAGATAATTCAGAAAGTGCAGGCATTATTTACGGTAATAATACAAAAAGCGAATTTGAAAAAACCGCCGAACCTGAAAGCCGGGTTTTGGAGCAAGAAGATTACGCACAATACAAATCATCCGACACACTTGCAGATCCGGAAGAATCCTCAAATTTTGATGAATATTATTATGATGAAGGAGATGACGAATATTATGATTACGAATATGCTGCAAGAATAAACAGGTTTTACAATCCTTACGGTGATTTTGGATACTATGATCCTTGTTATGGTGGCTCCAGTATGTATTTTGGTTATAACTATTGGCCATCCTCATACTTTTCATTAGGCTTTAGCTTTGGATGGGGATATCCTTATTACGGTTGGGGATACCCATATTACGGTTGGGGATATCCATATTACGGATACGGTGGTTATTGGTCCGGATACTGGAATGGATATTATGACGGTTATTGGGCCGGTAGCGGGTATTATCCTGATCATTATGGTGGTTCGGGATATTATTACGGACCAAGGCAAACAAGAGGTAGCACCGTTGTTGGTAACGATGGAGGACGTCCTTCAAGAATTGGAGATGGTGAAAAAGAAAATAATAATTACACCATGGGCAGGCAAAGTCGTAATGTTAACAGTAATAATAATAAAAATGTTAATCCCGGAACAGTTTCTGCAGAAGGAGACAAAAGGACTTCACGAGCATATAATCAGAAAACCGCCAATGAAAATGATGTTACCAACAGATCAAGCAGAAATATTAATCAGCCGGCAGTTAATTCTGAAGGAACATCTTTGAGGGATAACAGAACCGAAAAATATACCAAACCGAAAAATACATCAAACGAATTATCAGCAAAGAAACAAGTTTCAGGAGAAGTTACAGAGCGGGTAAGCAGAAATCAGCAAAAACATTCATCAGCCACAAAGTATGCCAAGCCAGAAAGTACGACAAGGAGTAGTGAAAACCAGTACTCAAGGCAGAAAAAATATGCAAAACCACAGTCATCTTCCGATTTGCAACGGAATTCAAAACCCAAGAACTATAGCTCTCCAACATACAACAAGCCAAAATCGAGCAATGAATACACTGTTCCGGGTTCACGTACAAGAAGTAGCTATCAGCCGCCAAAAACTCAAAACAGTAAATCATATAATTCCCCAACTCGTTCGGGAAATACCAAAACAATTACTTCTCCTTCAAGATCGAGCAACAGTTTTTCAACTCCAAGCAAGAGTAGGAATTATTCAAGCCCGGTTAAGTCAAGGTCGGGAAACACATATTCAGCGCCATCAGCACCAAGAAGGAGTTATTCGGCGCCTTCCAAATCGAGCGGTGGATCTACCTCAAGCCCGTCACGTTCATCAGGGTCATCGAGGTCTTCCGGCAGCAGCAGTGGAAGCGGTGGACGGAGGGGACGTTAATTTTTTTAAATAATTTTTAAATATCAGTAAAATGAAAAAGTTCATCTTTACAACGGGATTATTATTTCTTTTCAACATTCTGATTAACGCTCAGAATGAAGAAGATGCACTGAGATATTCAAGAACAACGGTAGTAGGAACCGCAAGATTTGCAGGAATGTGTGGGGCATTTGGCGCTCTTGGGGCCGATTTTTCAACACTCAGCGCCAACCCTGCCGGCATAGGATTATTTACCAAATCAGAGTTTTCCATATCTCCGAATATTTATACAGGCAAAACAATCAGCTCATATATGGGTAATAGCCTTGACGACTCAAGAACAAATTTTGCCCTCGGAAATGCCGGCGTTGTAATCGTTATAAAACCAGTCGATAGGTTGGATAAAAATTTGTTGAAAAATATCCAGGTGGGCTTTGGCATAAACAGGCTTAAGGATTTTAATAATCGAATTATGATAGAAGGATTTAATGATAAAAATTCAATACTTGATACTTACGTTGAATATTCTGATGGAATAAATCCTAAATATCTTAATGATTTTGATACGAGATTGGCTTTCGACACTTATTTAATCGACACGATCCCTGGAGAAACTAATTTTCAGTATCTCAATGCTTATGAATATATCGGTGGGTTTCATGGTTCGTTACAAAGAAAATCGATTGAAACTAAAGGCTCGATAAACGAACCTCTTTTATCAGGAGGAGGTAATTTTAATAACAAGTTATATTTTGGGATAAGCCTTGGTTTTCCTTATATCAGGTATAAGCAAAATTCAACATATAGCGAAAAAAATCAGAATGAGGAGAAAGATATTGATGAGTTTTATGTTAATGAATGGCTCGAAACAAAAGGAAGTGGAATTAATATTAAAGTAGGCGCAATATTTAGAGCAACAGACTGGTTAAGAATTGGAGCGGCCTATCATTCACCAACCTGGTATAATAATATGAGAGACAGGTGGAATTCAAGAATGCAGGCTTATTATACCAACGGTGATTATTTTAACGAGCGCTCGCCAAACGGAGAATTTGATTACAGGATACAGACGCCTATGAAAGCTATAGGTAGTATTGCAGTAATTTTTGGAAAACTTGGATTATTGAGTTTTGATTATGAATATATCGATTATTCATCTGCAAAATTAAAATCGAGCCAGTACAGTTTTTTTGATGAAAACAATACAATAAAAAATAATTTTGATGCAGCAAATAATATCAGGATAGGAACAGAGTGGAGGTTTGACCTGTTAAGCGTCAGAGGTGGTTATGCAAATTATGGCAGTCCTTTCAAATCTGGCGTGAACGATGGAAAGATGCAGGCATTCTCCGGGGGATTAGGATACAGGGAAAAATTCTTTTTTATTGATTTTGCATTTATATATTCCATACGTACTGAAGATTATTACCTATACAATTCACCATCTTATCAAACTGAACCCGTTTCTAATGATTACAAAAGTTATAATTATCTGTTAACTTTTGGTTACAGGTTTCAATAATTCAAATTTTGAAAACCACATCTTTTAAAGTGGAGTCTTTTCCTTTGGCTATGTTAACCGCAAATCCCTGATAGATAAACGCCCGGAAACGATGTGTGGATTAAGTTGATGTGAGGGCTTTGCTCTTTTTTGAATATAATCTTGTACTTTTTACGATATCGGCAATATCATCATCCACCAGGATTCTTCCACAATATTCACAAACAATTATCTTTTTGTGCATGCGGATATCCAACTGATGTTGTGGAGGAATTTTATTGAAGCATCCCCCGCAGGCATCCCTTTCTATCAGTACAACTGCAAGACCGTTCCTGGCATTTTTTCTTATGCGCGTATAAGCCGTAAGAAGACGTTCCTCAATTAGGTTTTGAAATTCACCGGATTTTCTTATTAGATTGTTTTCTTCCTTTTCAGTTTCTTCAACAATATCTTTCAGTTCCGATTTTTTGATCCGGAGGTCTGATTCACGTTCTTTAAGAGCTGATTTGGATGTCTTGATCTGTTCGTCTGTTAATTCAAGAGCAATAGTATGTTCTTTAATTCTTTTTTCGGCAAGTTGAATTTCAAGGTTTTGAAATTCAATTTCTTTGCTCAGGGAATCATATTCACGGTTGTTTCTTACTTTCATTTGTTGCTCTTCATACCTTTTAATCAGAGCATGGCTGTCTATAATAGCTTGTTTTTTTTCGCTTATTTGTTTGTTAAAATTTTTTACTCCTTCTTGGAAATTGTCGATACGTGTCTGGAGTCCGGCAATATCATCTTCAAGGTCTTGTACTTCAAGCGGAAGCTCACCCCTTATAATTCTGATCTTGTCAATTTGTGAATCGATCTGCTGAAGACTGTATAAAGCCACCAGTTTTTCCTCAATTGATATTTCCACATTTGCCTTTTTCTTCCTGGTTTTTTTTACAGCAGGTTTTGCTTCCTTTTCCGGAGTTTTTTTTGAAGTTTTATTTGTCATTTCAATTGTTTTATATTTAACTTTTTCAGTAATAAAAAATCGGATTTGTATTTATTTTTGAAATTTGGACTGCAAAGATAGGAAATTTATTCTTGATTATATTTATTAATAATTCTCTCGTAAATTGTTCGCTTTCGAAATGCCCGACATCTGCAATAATTATTTTTCCATTTGTTTCGAAAAAATCGTGGTATTTTACATCGGCGGTTATAAAAATATCGGCCCCGGCATGTATTGCATTCTGTAATAAAAATATTCCGCTTCCACCGCAAACAGCAACTTTCCTGATTTTATTCCTTACAGCTTTTGTATGACGAATGCAGTTACTACCAAATATTTTCTTTATCCTTGATAGAAAGTCAGAAAAATTTTCATCCTTTTGAAGCATTCCAACCATCCCTGAACCAATTTTAAAATACATGTTGCCAAGAGGATAAATATCGTAAGCAACTTCCTCATAAGGATGGGTAGTTAAAAGCGCATCTAAAATCATAGATTCCTTATATTCAGGATAAATAGATTCAATTCTGATTTCATCTTCAAAATGCAGATTATTTTTTTCTCCAACAAAAGGATTAGTTCCTTCAAGCGCCCTGAAAGAACCTCTTCCCGCAGTGTTGAAGCTACAACAATCGTAGTTTCCGATAAAACCGGCTCCTGCTTCAAATATTGCCTCCCTGACCTTGTTGGCGTGGTCGGCAGGACAAAATGTAACAAGTTTCCTTAATAGATCTTTTTTAGGCTGAAGAACAGATGTGTCCCTCAAACCGATTTTTTCGCAGATCAGTTTATTAACGCCATTACCAACATTATCCAAATTGGTATGAGCGGCATAAACAGAAATATCTTTTTTGATACAGGTTCGAATGATCCTTTCGACTGGATTTTTGGAATTCAGCTTTTTAATACCATTAAAAATTATTGGATGATGTGCAATCACAAGGTCACAGTTTTCACTGATTGCTTCTTCAATTACTTCTTCAGTTACATCAAGTGTTATCAGCGCCTTTTTTGTTTCCCGATCAGGTTCTCCTATTAACAGCCCGGCATTGTCGTAGGATTCCTGAAAAGCCAAAGGTGCAAAATCTTCGATTGCGTTGGTTATATCTTTTATTAGCATTTTTTTAAAGTCTATTGGTTTCCATCATTCAGCCATTTATCCATATATTTTTGTGTGTATTCTTTTTTTTGCCAGATTTTAGAAGCATTTTTCTTTATCCGTTCCGCAAAATATTTTACTAATAATTGTTTTATTTCTAATATTTCTTTATCAGATAACGGATATGAAAATACTTTCAATAATTCTAATTGCAAATTAGTTAAAGATGCTGTTGATTGTTCCATAATTATTCGTTTTATGTTGTTTCTTCAATATACTTTTTTATTAAGCTAAGTAGCTCTCTTACAGATATCATAAATTCATCAACGGTTTCCTTATCAAAATCATAAAAATCGCTGTAATCACCTCTTTGTCTTAAAGACGATATTTTATGTAATCTTCTTTTTTATATTCCATTATTTTATAATTTAATTCCGTCTTCTAAAATATTTTCAAACAATGGTGTTACACTTTGTTTTGTATCCCAATCTTTTTTATAATAAACAAAACTTGAAAAAACTTCTTCTAATTCTAATTCTAATTCCAAATCATAAAGGTTGTGTCTGAATCTTTGTTCCTCTTTAAAGGAAACCGGATAATTTGTTAAAATTAATAAATCCCAATCTGAATATTTTTTTTCGTCGCCCCTTGCCCTTGAACCAAATAATGTTATTTCGGCATTAGGGTCTGTTTTTAAAATATTCAACTTTATTAATGCAGTTATTTCACTTTTATTTTTTTCCATCTAAAGAAATTAATCGGGTTTTGTATTAACATTAAAATGCAAATTTAATTTCTTTTATATCAAATTCTTTCTGAATTCCATTTATTATCATCACTAACTGTCCGAATTTTGTTACACCGGTTATTATTCCTTCTACCGCCTGCTCGTCAACTAAATACTTGGCTTTGGTTTGATAATTATATAAAGTATTAAGATATTCTATGCCTATTTTTTTTGTTAATCCGTTTTTAAGTTGCCGATATCTTATTTCAAATTTTCTGACCAAATCATCTAAAATGTTTTTTACAGGAAAAACTTTTCCGGATTCCAGTTTTAGAGATGTTGGATTAGGAATTTCAG
>CBDUSJ010000104.1:0-8010 GCA_965369845.1 uncultured bacterium
AACCGAAGGGCGTCCGTCCATACGGATTTGCTTCGCTTCATACGACTGAAAGAAGCGACACGAAGTTAGTACGTATGTATCCGTATGGATGGATTCCCCTTATTTTCCATATTTCCTGATTCCCTTCTTCCCCCTCCTTCATCCTCCTTCATCCTCCAATATTACTGAACATATTTACTTCATTAACTGTGCCCGACCGGGGTTTATTTTCCAAAGCAAGGCGAATCGTTTTTTCATAACCAAGTTTTCTGATATCAAATTCTATATTACTGAACAGGCATGGTTTTATTTTGCCGTTAGCTGTGAGTCGCAGGCGGTTACAAATTTTGCAGTTACCGCCATCGCCTCCCTCCACAACGCTAAAATCGCCGGTTTTTAAATTCATTTCATGTATAAAACGAATTTGAAGATCATTTTCTTTACAAAAACTTTTCACTTGTTGAGCATCCTGTTCGGCAGAAGAATTTTTAACCACACAATTTATTTTAATTGGTTTTAGCCCAGCCTTTTTTGCTGCCTCAATTCCTTTGAAAACACTTTGTATATTTCCCCGCCGGGTAACTTTGCGATATTTTTCCGGGTCAAGAGTATCGAGGCTGATGTTAACTCTTTGCAATCCGGCATCAGCCAAAGGCTTAGCAAATTTTTCAAGAAGGGTTCCATTAGTGGTCATAGCAAAATCACGTATTCCGGGAATCCTCCCAATCATCTCTATAAGATCAACAATTCCTTTTCTGACAAGGGGTTCGCCGCCGGTTATCCTGACTTTATCAATGCCCATTTCCACAGCAACACGCGTAAATTCTACAATCTCATCAAAAGAAAGTATTTCGTCATGCGGCAACAGTTTGATACCTTCGGCAGGCATACAATACACGCAACGAAGATTACACCTGTCGGTAACTGAAATCCTGAGATAATTAATCCGTCTGTTATATTTGTCGTACATCAACCAAAGCCCCCTTTTCAAGAATTGTTTCACCAATTTCAACAGCAACAATGCCATCAGCATAAATGTATGAATGAAGGTGCGCCGAACCGTGGTATTCAACCGGATAAACCTTTCCGTCTTTAAAAAAAACAGGAAGGAATGATTTACGTTTTGATTTTTTCCTTTTATAAGTCTCCCCCATTTCGAGCTTAAAAACCTGCGGTTTGTGATCCAAACCCATTAGTTTAAAAAGTAAAGGCTTTACCAACATCTCGAACTGAACGAAAGATGAAACAGGATTTCCTGGAAGACCAAATAAATATTTATCTGTGATAACACCAAAAACAGTCGGTTTACCGGGCTGTACTGCAATGCTCTTAAATATTGTACGCACACCGAGTTTATCAAAAATTGCGGGAACATAATCGAAATCTCCCATTGAAACACCGCCTGAAATAAGAATCACATCCGATGCCCTCAATGCTTCCGAAATTTTCTGGTATGTTGAAGATTCAGTATCCTTAGCAATTCCAAAATATTTAGGAACAGCGCCGGATCTTTTGACCTGTGCAACTAACTGGACATTGTTGCTGTTCCTGATCTGCGACCTTCCCGGCTTATTTTCCGGCTCGACCAATTCATCACCTGTCGAAATTATTCCAACCACAGGTTTTTTGGAAACAAGCGGACTGATACAACCTACCGAAGCCAAAACCCCAACCACCTGAGGACTTATCAGGGTTCCCTTTTTCAGAACTACCTGCCCTTCTTTAACGTCCTCGCCAAGATAACAAATATTCAAACTGCTTTTATCCCTCGTAAACCTGACTTTGTTTTCTGAAATTTCCTCCGTATCTTCAACCATAATCACAGCATCAGCGCCATCCGGGACTATTGCGCCTGTCATGATCTTTGAACACTGTCCGGGCAAAATACTTTTTTCAGGTTCTTTTCCGGCAGGGATTACTTCTATAACAAAAAGTTCCTTATTGATATCTTCATATCGACAGGCATATCCGTCAACAGCAGATTTATTAAAAGGCGGCATATTCATATCTGAATAAACATCGGCAGCAAGCGCCCTGCCGATTGACTCGTCCAGGCTTACCCTTTCGGAATCAAGTTGTCCCGCCGATTCCGTAACAATTCTGAGAGCTTCTTCAAAAAGTATCATCGGTTTTTTAAATAAAAATTCCTGCAAAAGTAAACAAACCGGAAAATCATAAAATTATTTTATCCAAAGTGTTTATAAAATTTATCATTTTTAAAATATTATGATGGGATATTATTTTTGATGTAATTTCACGAACAAATTTATAAACTCATGAAAATCGGGATTATCAGCGACATACACGAAGATATTGTAAGTCTGATGAAGGCTATGAAAAAATTAGAGTGTCTTAAACCGGATGAAATAATATGCCTTGGGGACATTGTTGGTTTCAGCGTGCCTCATTTCAGTTTTTTTGAAACCCGTGATGCCTCCGGCTGTCTCTCGATTGTCAGATCCAACTGCAGCATAGTAACTGCCGGTAATCACGATTTATTTGCAATCGGAAAAATACCTGAACATACTGCTGGTTTTACATTTGGCAAAAACTGGTACAATCTGGATTTTGAAGAAAGAAAGCGAATTGGGGAAAACAAAGTTTGGCTTTATGAAGAGGATGAATTATCGGCTTTACTTAATAAAAAAAACAGAGCATATATTGCTACACTGCCGGAAATTGAAACTGCAGGATTTGATGGAATAAAAATCCTCCTGACCCATTTTATTTTTCCTGATCCCACAGGTTCGAGAGAAGGCTTTGTGAGAAAGCCCGAAGACGGCAAAGAGCATTTTAAATTAATGTCGGACAAATCCTGCACAATCTCGTTTTGCGGACATGCACACATTGAAGGAATGCTGATTGCCAATAAAGACAATTACAGGATATTTGGTTTTGAAAAAAAAATACTTACCGATGAACCGACTGTTGTTATCGGCCCCTGTATTGCAAAAGGAAAAAAGAAAAATGGATTTCTTTTGTTCGATACAAAGTCTAAAACGATGTTAAGTATTCGAATATAATCGTTATAAGGTTATAAGTTATTATGCTATTTGCACATAATTTATTTTATAAACTCTTTGGTAATTCCATAGATATTCTTTTCTTTTGCAAAAAAGTATTAACCTATAAAATTTTAAAATTATGAAATCAAAGATTTATTTACTTGTTTTAGCAATTTTCGGATTGTTTGTTTTTCAAAGTTGTGAAGAAACGAAAGATGCCCTCGACATAACCGAGGAATTTGATTATGAGCATGAAATGCCTGTATATTCTCCTGATTCAGCTTTCTCGATTACCGAAGTGATTGACTTTGCCGAACAAAGCAGCGAAATAGAAAAATACGGTGACAAGATCAAAAAAATTGAAATTCTCAGTATTAAATATTCCCTGACTACTTTTGAAGGAGAAGATGATCAAGCCATCGACACTGCTTCACTTTCTGTTGCAGATGAGAACGGAGAGGGTAAAAAACTTATTGCAACAATCGAAAATCAAAACCTGAAAGAGTTGCTCGACAATGAAACCGACTTGTCTTATAACAACGATGGTGTCGATCGTCTCGCAGAACTTATTAAAAATCCACCCCACAAATTCCAGCTTCTTTATAATGTGGAATGTAATAAAGCTCCCCTCGATTTTACAGTGAAATTCAAATTCAGGATAAAAATGACAGCCAACCCGCTTGATTAAATATCTAAATAAAAAACTTCCATACAATATAAAAAATAGTAAATCCGCTTAAAAATATCATTCCGAGCCATGCATAGATTTTAAGCCATAATTTTGGCTTTGCTTCCGAGGGCATGTGTTTGTCGGTTACAACTTTGTAATTCATAAAAGCCAGAACAGGAGCAGTAACAAATGATAAAGTAGTAGCAAGGTCAACCATAAAGCGCATGCTGCTTGTTAAATATCCTATCAAAATTAATGTTCCTATAACAAGAATTATAATCCAAACCCAAGATATCCAGTTATTATTTCTAAGATTATTTTTTAAAACAGGGAAAATCAATTCGGTTGTAGGTTTTAACACTCTCGGGTAAGCATCGAGGCAGGTAAGTGTTGTGCTGAACATTGTTGCGAGTGCAGCAATAGCAATAACAGGATATGCCCATTTACCAATACTTTTTGAATATAGATTAATCAGTTGTTCTGAAAAAACCGTTCCGTTTGGCGAAAATTCTTCACCGGTGCCGTGCATTACCAAAGCGCCTAAAGTTAAAAATCCGAGTGCAAGAAATGCCGTGCCGATATAACCGATTTTAAAATCTATTAATGATTCTTTCAGAGTTGGTGAAAACCCGATTTCTTTCCTTTTTGCCACTGTCCAAAGCGAATGCCAGACTGATACGTCAATCGGAGCCGGCATCCAGCCAACAAAGGCAATCAGGAAGAAAATATCAATCCTGTTTGTCCATGTAAAACTTTTAAGTAAGTCGTGAGGAGTTTCACGGGGAATATTAAAAGCATAAATAACTGCAATGATTGTTGAGAGGGCTAAAATAATTATTACGAATTTTATAATTTTATCCAGAATGGCATATCTTCCAATTATCAGAACCAACATTGTTGTTCCCAAAATTATACTGCAAAGAGGTAATGTGTCGATTGAAAGATTGAACACATTGGCAACCAGTCCTGCAGTTACAATTGTTATAGCTGCCTGGATGGTAAACATAGTTGCTAAAGTGAGAATCGTGAAAGCAATTATTGCCCATTTACCGATTTTGTAATATCCGGTAATAAGACTGTCGCGGGTGGCAATGGCATATCTTGGTGCAAATTCAAAAAAAGGATATTTCAATACATTGGCAATTATCAATATCCACAATAAATCAAAACCGTAAGAAGCTCCTGCACGTGTTGACTGAACCAAATGAGAAACACCGACCGCTGCACCGGCATATAACAAACCGGGGCCAAGAGTTTTTAAAAGTTTCTTAAAATTCATTATTCTTATTAACTATATTACCTGAATAAATACCTTATTACTTTTAAAAAGTTTTAACTGCCAATATTTGAATAATAGCAAACTTGTTATATTTTATTTGTTAAAAGTTATTCCACAAAAGTAATAATTCTTTAATTTTGTTTTTTTATAAGTCTAAAAATTTAATTAAAATTTGTAAATTATGGATGCCTTAATATTAATGGTTCTTCTGTTTGCTGGTTATATTGTAATGTATAAAATTTATGGAAAATACATTGGTAACAGGATTTTCAAAATTAACAAACAGAATAAAGTTCCATCTAAGGAATTTAATGATGGCATTGATTATGTTCCTACAAAAAAAGAAATTGTATTTGGACATCATTTTGCATCGATTGCAGGTACAGGGCCCATTGTCGGACCTGCAATTGCAATAATATGGGGATGGCTTCCTGCAATTTTATGGGTTTTTATCGGCAGTATTATTATAGGAGCAGTTCATGATTTTGGAGTCTTAATAGTATCAATGCGTAATAAGGGAAAATCAATAGCTGATTTCACTAATAAATATATTAATAATCGTACGCGGTATTTATTTTTTATAATTGCTTTTCTTGAATTGTGGATATTCATTTCAATACTGGGAATGGTCATTGCAATTATTTTTGATATGTATCCCGGCTCTGTATTTCCTGTCTGGTTTGAAATACCTTTAGCAATTATATTGGGTTATGTTGTATTTAAAAAAGGAAAAAATGTTTTAATATGGAGCATTTATGCAGTTATATTAATGTATATTACTGTGATTATCGGTGCATATTTACCATTTAATCTTCCTGAAATATTTGGAATTTCTCCTATTGGAGGTTGGACTATAATTCTATTGATATATGCTTATATTGCTTCAGTATTACCGGTAACTACGCTTCTTCAGCCCCGTGATTTTATAAATTCTCATCAGTTGCTTATTGCAATGGCACTCTTAATTTTGGGTGTTTTATTTTCTTCTTTCGGAAGCGATTTTCATATCATAGCACCTGTTATTCAAGAACATCCTAAAGATGCTCCACCCTTAATACCATTTATTTTTATAATAATTGCGTGTGGTGCTTTTTCCGGTTTTCATGCAATTGTTTCTTCAGGAACTTCATCCAAGCAAGTTAGTAATGAAAAAGACACATTGTTTATTGGTTATGGAGGTATGTTAATGGAAAGTGCTTTGGCGGTATTAGTAATTATAGCTGTTGCAGCAGGAATTGGATTGGGATACGAAACTTCAAGCGGTGAAACATTATTTGGCATTGAGGCATGGAACAACCACTATGCTTCATGGACATCAGCCATAGGACTTGGCTCTAAAATCAGCGCTTTTGTTATTGGTTCGGCAAATATGATTGAATCCATTCATATTCCAAAAAGTATTTCAATTGTTGTTATGGGTGTGTTTGTTGCATCTTTTGCAGGAACAAGCTTAGATACTGCAACACGTATTCAACGATATGTTTTATCGGAACTTTTTACCGGAATAAAAATAAAATTTATTAAAAACAGATTTTTTTTAACTGCGATTGTTGTTATTACTGCAATCTTTTTAGCATTTTCATCGGGCGCAGACGGAAAGGGTGCATTATCGCTTTGGCCTCTCTTTGGTGCAATAAACCAAATTCTCGGTACTTTAGCTCTGATAGTTTTAACTTTATACTTAGAGAAGAAAGGAGGCTTAAAATGGTTGGTAACAGCAATTCCTGCTGTATTTATGATTGTAGTAACCTTATGGGCTTCTGTTTTAAATCAGGTAAATTTCCATGCTGGAGATAATAATCTGCTTAAGGTAATTAACATAATAATAATTGTTATTGCAGTATGGATAACAATTGAAGGAATTATTATGTTTTATAAAAAGTTTAAAAAAATAAATTAAAATTATTAATTTACTGAGTTTAGAAAATATATAGAGACTGTTTGAATTCCGCAATGGCGGGATTTAAACATAGTCGAACCCCCAAGCCTTCGGCGGGGCAGGGATATACCGCAATCCTTTTTGAATTTTAAAATAGAAGCGGGATAATTTACGATTCACGGGGATTAATACACATAACTGGTATTTGCGAATTATTAAATATTATTTTCTCATCCCATGGCCCTAAAATAAAAGCGGGCCTGTATTCGTCTGCATTTGTCATTATCATAATTAAATCGGCGCTGTTTTTAATTGAATATTCAATAAGCTGATTTGCATAATCTCCTCCTTCTTTAGCTTCATCAATGAAATAAGAAACTCGATTTTTATCAAAAATCTCTTTGATGATATTTGTTAAAACAATAATTTCATCTATTAGCTTTGGGTTAGTTTCTTTAATTTGAAAAATATGAATTTTTGAATTAAAATTTTTTGCAATATTAATAGCCTGATAAACTTTTAGCTTAAATTCGGAAGTATTGTGAAGAGGGAAAATAATATTTTTATAACCTTCGCCAAAACCACGTTTCTGAACAACAATAACAGGAATAGGTGAGCTGGTAATTAGCTTTAAAGCATAACTGCCGGTAAGTTTTTGAACACCGATTTTACCATGAGTTCCAAGTATAATAAGATTTGTTTTTGTTTCTTCAGCAACCTTGCTAATAGTTGAAAATATTGAACCTTCTCTTGATATTGTTTTAACGGTTAATTTGTGTGAATCATTAATTAATGAAGCAGTGTCGTGTAATTTTTTATCAATATAATTAAAATCCAACCTATTTTTTTTTAGGTAAACTTTTGTGTTTTTATCAATCACATGTAAAATGCAGAGGTCGTAATTGAAAAATTTTGCAATTTCTGCTCCATGTTTTAAGGCATTATCGCACACTTCAGAAAAATCAGTAGGAACTAAAATATTTTTATTCATTTTTTTTAAATTGTTTTTTAAGCAAAGATAGAAAATTAAATGGAACGTTTATAGAATCGATTTCTGAGAATAAAACCGGTTTTGAAAATTGTATGAAAATTGGAAAAACTTATGTTGCTTTTCTAAACAATTATGGCAAATATTTTAAAGTAATGAGTCCAGTCTAAAAAGGTACCCGGTAATAACCAACCAAATTACCGGCCTTAA
>CBDUSJ010000105.1:0-8000 GCA_965369845.1 uncultured bacterium
GATCCTGATACCAAGATTTCCAATATTTCTTATAAAAAAAGTACATTCTTCTTTTGTCGATTTTTTGTTTTCCACCTGTTCGGGAAGAATTTTTTCCAGACGAGATAAATCTTTGAGAAATTCAAAAATTTTCTCTGCAGGATTTTTTAAAATAACGGCTTCGCTAATAAAACTTGTCATAATTAAAATATTGTATCATTTCCCCATGTTGATGGATTTTCCCTCCACATTTCAAGTTTATCAAAATCAGATTCCCGGATATATCCATTTTCAAGAGCCTGAAGGATCAGATGGTGATAATCTGCCAGGGCATATACAGGGCAGTTTGCTTGTTTGAATCGTTCTTTTGCAATATTGAATCCGTAGGTAAAAATTGCAATCAGCCCTTTTACATAAACCCCGCGACTACGTAATGCTTCAACAGCATTGAGGCTGCTGCCACCTGTAGATATCAGGTCTTCAATCACAATTACCGATTGTCCCGATTCAACAACACCTTCGATAAGATTTGTTAAACCGTGGCCTTTTTTTGAGTTTCTAACATAAACAAACGGTAAACCTAAATCCTGTGCAACAAGCACACCGTGGGCAATTCCTCCTGTAGCAACTCCTGCAATACAATCAACCGAACCGAATTCGGAATTTATTAACTGAACAAATTGCTGACGGATATAATTTCTGATTGGCGGGTACGACAGTGTAATCCGGTTATCACAGTAAATCGGGGATTTCCAACCTGATGCCCACGTAAAAGGAGAATTTAAACTTAAGTTTATTGCTTTTATCTGCAACAAAAATTCGGAAACTTTCAAGGCTGTTTCTTTAAATATAATCATGCAACAAATTTATAAAGTTTTTTAAGAATAAATAATATTTTTTATATTTGCCTGAAAAGTTTAAGTTAACATAATAACTAAAATTGAATCTGTTATAAAGTACGATTAAAAAACAAGGATTAATAAAACTTTTAAAATGTCAGAAATTATAAATAAGAAATTCAACATAACAGGCACATGTATTCCCGGCAAGCATTATATGGTTAATATAAATAACAAGTTAAGGGATATTAAAAAAATGGTTGACGAGGGCGATTATTTCACGATCAATCGTCCGAGGCAGTACGGGAAAACTACAACTATGTTTTTATTAGAAAAAAAACTGTTAAAAACAGATAACTACGTTGTTATCAGATTAAGTTTTGAAGGACTCGGAGATACAATTTTTCGAAGCGAGGAAAAATTTATCCAATCGTTTATAAATCAATTAAGAAAAAAAACCAAATTTTTCAACAATAGCAAAACTCTTGATTTTATTAACTCTTATGAAATTTGTTATACATTCGAGGATTTGGATGAATTTATTACTGATTTGATTTTCTTTATTAATAAAAAAGTGGTTTTAATGATTGATGAGGTTGATAAAAGCAGCAATAATCAATTATTTTTAAATTTTATCGGACTGTTAAGAGATAAATATTTACGGAGTAGAGAGTCAGTAGATTACACTTTTAATAATGTGATTCTTGCAGGAGTGCATGATGTAAAAAATCTGAAGCTAAAGATACGTCCTGATGCCGAACAAAAATACAACAGCCCATGGAACATAGCTGTTAATTTCAATGTGGATTTAAGTTTTAATCCTAATGAGATATCTACAATGCTTGAGGATTATGCTAAATCGGAAAATGTTGAAATGAATATTTATGAGATCTCAAAATATATATATTATTATACATCCGGATATCCTTTTTTAGTTAGCAATATATGTAAAATTATTGATGAAGAAATACTTCCCCAAAAAAATCAATCTTCATGGAACAAAATTGATGTTGATGAAGCTGTTCAAATTTTATTGAAAAGGAGCAATACTAATTTTGAAAGTTTAATTAAGAATTTAGAGAATAATAGAGAATTATATAATCTTGTTTTTGAAATAGTTATTGAAGGCGTAAAAATATCAAATAACCAATTAAACCCGATAATTTACATGGCAACCACTTATGGAATTTTCAAACATGATTCGGATTTACTTGAAATACACAATATTATTTATAAGGAATTAATCTATAATTATATGAGTTCAAAGATTGAAACTTCAATGTCGATTGATAGTTTTAGTTACAGGGATGATTTAATTAAAGGCAATGTTTTAAATCTTGAAAAAACATTATTGAAGTTTCAGGAATTTATGAAAGAGCAATATAGTAAAAAAGATAAAAAATTTCTTGAAAGAAACGGTAGGCTGATATTTTTAGCATTTATAAAACTGATAATTAATGGTTTAGGATATGATTTTAAAGAAGTTCAGATTTCGGAAGAAAAGCGGTTGGATGTTGTGATAACATTTTACAACCAAAAATATATTATAGAATTAAAAATATGGAGAGAAGAAAAATACCATAAAAAAGGAATAAAACAACTCTGCGATTATCTCGAAAAGCAAAATCAAAGTAAAGGTTATCTTGTAATATTTAATTATAAAACTAAAAAGCAGTGGAAACAAGATAGAATAAAGATAAATGATAAAGAAATTTTTGCTGTTTGGGTTTAATTAAAAACAATCTTAATTCCTTAAACCTTAAACTCGTAATTGATTTTTGATAAATCTTCGTTTGCTTTCACAATCTTGTTTTTAAGGTCTTCCTTAAAACGTACAATTCTTTTCAAAAGGTTTTCATCGGCAGTTGACAGAATTTGTGCTGCAAGAATTCCCGCATTTCCGGCGCCATTTATAGCCACTGTTGCTACAGGAATCCCGGGAGGCATCTGAACAATTGCAAGCAGTGCGTCAAGGCCATCAAGTGTGGCTTTGATAGGTACGCCAATAACAGGAACAGTAGTTTTTGCCGCTATCACTCCCGGCAGATGCGCAGCCATTCCAGCGCCGGCGATGATAACACGCACTCCTCTGGTGTATGCCGATTTAGCAAATTCTTCAACTTTTTCAGGAGTCCTGTGAGCTGATAAAGCATTTATTTCAAAAGGTATTTTCAGCTTGTTCAGAATCACGGCAGCTTCTTCCATCACCGGAAGGTCTGATGTGCTGCCCATTATAATACTTACTTTTGGTTCCATACAAATAAATTATTCAATTAACCGGCAAATTTATAACTATTTTGAATTTATCTCTTTAACGTTTTAAGTATATCTTTGCCCTTTAAAATAATTGATAAAAAATATGGCATTTTTCATTTATCAGTTTACACTTTTTTTTAAGAAAACCTTACGACACAAAGTCCGTATGGATTTTTAAATTTTGAACCTTAGTAGCAGATGAAATTAATTCTTTATCTTAACCTTATTAAGCGGCTGAAAATAAGGTAATCCATACAGACCCATACGGGCTAACTTCGTGTCGCTAACTTCGTGTCGTAAGGTTTTGGGGAGGATGTTGTTATTTTTTCTACTAAGGTTAAAAGCATAAAAATCCATACGGACCCATACGGGCTAACTTCGTGTCGCTAACTTTGTGTCGTAAGGTTTTTTGTAAATCATGTAAAAGTGTAAATTACTTATTATCATTTATGAAAAATGCCGAAAATATCTGTAAAAAAATGAAAAAAATTAAAGTACACGATAAGGAATTCGGGTTGTTTATAGAGTCGGATAAAATTCAAAAATCAGTTGAGGAAATAGCTGAGAAGATAAACAGGGATATGAAAGGCAAAAAGCCATTGTTCCTGATTATTTTAAATGGCGCTTTTATGTTTGCCGGTGATTTGATAAAACAAATTGAGATTGACTGTGAAATATCATTTGTTAAACTATCTTCTTATGTTGGAACTAAAACGACATCAACAGTGCGTGAGTTAATCGGACTGGATGAAGTTTTGCAAGGCAGGACCGTTGTAATTATCGAAGATATTATCGATACCGGAATTACCATGGCCAACACAATTGAAAAACTTAAACAACTTCAGGCAGAGGATGTAAGGCTTGCCACATTGCTTTTCAAGCCGGATGCTTTCCAAAAAGATTTTAAAATTGATTATATCGGAATGGAAATACCAAACGATTTTATTGTTGGCTACGGCCTCGATTATAATAACCTTGGCAGAAATCACCCGGATATTTATAAAATTATTAAAGAATAATCATTTAGAAATTTAATTTTGTCGGGATGAGCAATGCTAATTTTGTGGATTATGTAAAGATATGTTGCCGGTCGGGAAAAGGCGGCGCCGGCTCTAAGCATTTTTTCCGTTCACGTCAAAACCCGAGAGGCGGTCCTGACGGCGGCGACGGAGGAAGAGGGGGACACATTATCTTGCGTGGTAATAAGCAACTTTGGACTTTGTTGCATTTAAAATACACCAAGCATGTGGTAGCTAAAGCCGGAGAAAATGGCGGAGGATCGCTTCGGACAGGCGCCAATGGCAAGGATGTAATTCTTGAAGTTCCACTTGGCACTATTGCCAGGGATGCAGAAACAGAAAAATTCGACTTTGAAATAACTGAAGATGGAGAGGAACAAATACTTTTAAACAGTGGTCGTGGAGGCCTTGGAAATGATCATTTTAAATCGGCAACCAACCAGTCGCCAAAATATGCTCAACCAGGCGAGCCGGGGCAGGAAGAATGGAAAGTCCTTGAGTTGAAATTGCTGGCTGATGTCGGCATGGTGGGATTTCCAAATGCCGGAAAGTCAACGCTACTTTCAGTGATCTCAGCGGCAAAACCCGAAATTGCAGATTATCCTTTCACTACCTTAAAACCAAATTTGGGTATCGTAAAATACCATGATTATAAATCCTTCGTTATGGCAGATATACCCGGGATAATTGAAGGGGCGCATGAAGGCAGGGGGCTTGGCCTAAGATTTCTGAGACATATCGAAAGAAATTCTATTCTCCTGTTTATGATACCTGCCGACAGCGACGATATCAGAAAGGAATACCGGATTTTACTTAATGAACTAAAACAATACAATCCTGAACTTTTGGATAAATCGAAAATTCTGGCAATTACAAAATCAGATATGCTGGATGAGGAATTGATGCAGGAGGTAAGAAATGATTTGCCGCCCATACCCTTTGTTTTTATTTCTTCATTTACCAAAAAAGGTATTCCAAAACTGAAGGAACTTATCTGGAACGAATTGAATAAAGAAATAGTTTGATTTTTCATGTGTTTATAATTTTAGCCGCGAATGCGCGAATATTATTTTTAGTTTTGAAAATAATCATATCCTTGTATGTTTAAAAAATAATCATGGGTGTTTCATCTGAACTAATATTTTTTCAATTGCTTGAAACTTTAAAATATTGGGACACTGAACTTTTTCTGTTTCTAAACAGTTTTCATAATTCCGTTTTCGACTTCCTGATGTACTGGATCAGCAACCGGCCTATCTGGATTCCCTTATACATTTTTTTTGTTTATCTTGTGATAAAGAAATACGGAAAAAAATCAGTGATAATTTTTTTGTTTGTAGCTGTTTTGATAACCCTCAGCGACCAGCTAAGCGTGTTTTTTAAAAATTATTTTGAACGTCCGCGCCCCTGCCACGAAGAAAATCTGATGGGGCTTCTTCACATTGTTAAAGATAAATGCGGAGGGCCTTATGGATTTATCTCATCTCATGCTTCAAATTCCTTTTCACTAACTGTTTTTCTGATTTCAATTTTTAGGGGAACTTACAAATTTTTTACGCCTCTTATTATTTTTTGGGCATTAATAATTTCGTGCTCCAGAATTTATCTTGGCGTACATTATCCCGGAGATGTAATTTGCGGTGCATTATTCGGAATATTTCTCGGATTCCTGATATCGGCAATTTGTTTGTTTGTTATCAGAAAATTAAGGGCTTGCTCAGAAATAAGTCCGGGAATTTAGGGGCAATATTTTGTGCACAGGCAAGGCAAAAAACGCAATCATAGCAAGGCTATGGTGAGTATTTTTAACGAAGCATGTGTGCAAAAGATGTTCATAAAAACCGGAAGTTATTTTTGAGCAAGCCCTAAGTAAAAATTGAGTATCTTTGCGGATTATTTTTAAACGATATGAAAAACCTTATCGATGGAAATTCAAGCAATAAAACAAAGATTTGGAATAATAGGTAATTCAGAAGGTTTGAACCGTGCGATTGATATTGCAAGGCAGGTTGCATCTACCGATCTTACGGTATTGATTACGGGTGAAAGCGGGACAGGCAAGGAGGTTTTCCCAAAGATAATTCATCATCTTAGCTCCAGAAAACACGGGCCTTATATTGCCGTAAATTGTGGCGCAATACCGGAAGGAACCATCGACTCCGAGTTGTTTGGCCATGAAAAAGGTTCTTTTACAGGCGCTCACGAATCGCGCAAAGGTTATTTTGAGGTAGTAAACGGAGGAACTATTTTTTTAGATGAGATTGCCGAACTTCCTTTTTCTACACAGGTTCGTCTTTTGCGTGTTCTGGAATCCGGAGAGTTTATGAAGGTCGGTTCTTCGAAAATGATAAAAACTGATGTTCGTGTTATTGCCGCAAGCAACGTTAATGTTCCGGATGCTATCAGGCAGGGAAAATTCAGACAAGATCTTTATTACAGGTTAAACACTGTTCCGATTTTTATTCCTCCGCTCAGAAATCGTAAAGAGGATATTTATCTTCTATTTAGAAAATTTGCTTCCGATTTTGCAGAAAAATATCGAATGCCAACACTTCAGCTCGATGATGATGCTGTTAAAGTTTTGAATAATTACAGATGGGATGGAAATATCAGACAACTGAAAAATATTACCGAGCAAATTTCAATAATAGAAAAAAGTCGCATAATTAATACCCAAACACTTCTGGAATACCTGCCACATGCCGATATGGCGAAATTGCCGGTATTGTACAAAGGTGAAGATATTGGCAAGGATATGACCGAAAGGGATATTCTTTACAAAATTCTTTTTGATATGCGCAGGGATGTTAATGATCTAAAAAAAATTGTTCTCGAAATACTGAAACATGAAAATTCACAGCAATTGCACGAAAGTAACCCACAGCTTGTAAAAAAACTTTATCATGATATAGGAAATATCAAGGATTTTGAAGAAGGAGTTGAAGTACAAACCGATTATGAGAACCATTCGAACGAGCAGATTCAGGCGCCTGAAGTTGTTGAAGAATCTCTCTCAATTCAGAAAAAGGAAATGGACTTAATAAAAAAAGCCCTAAAAAAACATAAAAACAAAAGAAAGAACGCCGCTAAAGATCTTGGGATTTCAGAAAGAACCCTTTACAGAAAAATAAAGGAATACGATATTAAATAATAATAGTCATTCAGTGGTCATTCAGTTGTCATCCATACGGACTTCCTTCGGTCGTTCAGTGGTCATGCATACGGACCCATACGGGCTAATGAAACGAAGTGAATCCGTATGACTAAAAGAAATCCGTATGGATGGACTTCGTGTCGCTTCCTTCGGTCGTTCGGTGGTTATTCAGTTATTTAAGAAAATCGAATTATGAAAAACGTTAGAATTTTTGCAATATTTTTTCCTCTCATGTTACTGGCGGTATCTTGCCGTATGAGTTATTCATTTACCGGGGCATCTATTTCTCCGGAAATTAAAACCATAACAATCTTAACTTTTCCTAACAATGCTCCATTGGTGAATCCAACCCTGAGCCAGGAATTTACCGATGCAATGAGGAATAAGTTCCAGTCGCAAACTAATTTGATCCTTGTAAACTCAGGCGGCGACCTAATACTCGACGGGGAAATAGTTGGTTATAATACACAACCCACAGCCATTCAAAGTGATGATATTGCTGCGCTGAACAGGTTGACCATTACCGTGAAAGTAAAATTCACAAATCGTTTTGATGAATCACAGGATTTTGAAACAACCTTTTCGCGTTATGAAGATTACCCCAGCACACAAGATCTTAATGATGTTCAGGAAACTTTAATAAAGCTGATAAATGATTATCTCGTTGATGATATTTTTAACATGGCAGTGGTGAACTGGTAAAAATAATTGTTAAACTTTTGGTTAAAACACAAATGGTCAGTATTAATTTTT
>CBDUSJ010000106.1:0-7922 GCA_965369845.1 uncultured bacterium
TGACAGTTGAATATCTGATTATGATTCAGCTTTGTATAATCTTTTGGAGTCAGAAAGAATAAAGGAGTATATCCGATAATTTGAAAGCGAACTTTGGGTTTATTAATTTCCTTTTAAAATAAAACACTCTAAATAAAAAACTCTCTTTCTATCGGATTGGGAGTTTTTTTTATTTTAATTTTGCCTGAATATTAATAAAATCTATGTCAGTGCAATTTCTTTCTACACCGGTTGAATACCTCAAAGGTGTCGGCCCAAAACGTGCTGAGTTGCTCAAAAGGGAGCTTGGCATATTTACTTTTGAAGACCTTTTATATTATTTTCCCTTTCGTTATATCGACCGCAGCAAATTTTTTAAAGTTTCGGAAATTAATGATGATTCAACATATTATCAGTTAAAAGGAAAAATATACGGGCTTCAAAAAATCGGAAAAACAAGAACAACAAGATTGCTGGCAACCTTCAGGGACGATACCGGCGAAATTGAGTTAGTCTGGTTTCAGGGATTCAGATGGATAATAGATAAATTATTGCCAAATATTGAATATATTGTTTTTGGCAAACCAAATTATTTCAACGGAAAATATAATATTCCTCATCCTGAAATAGAACCTGTTTTAACACAAAATCAAGATCTTAGCGTTGGGCTACGGCCATTTTACAACTCATCCGAAAAATTGAAAAATAAAGGCCTTGACAGCAAAGGTATCGGCAAACTTACTCGGAATCTGATAATGCGGATTCCTCAGGATATTAAAGAAACACTGCCTGAAGAAATAATAAAACACCTGAAATTTATTTCCTGTAAAGATGCTCTGATAAATATTCATCATCCGAAAAATCAGGAACTGCTCTCACGTGCGGTTTTCAGGCTAAAGTTTGAAGAATTGTTTTATCTTCAGCTTAAATTTTTAAAGATAAAATATTTAAGAGCAAAAAAAAGTGACGGGTATAAATTTCCTGTAGTGGGCGACTATTTAAATGACTTTTATAAAAATCATCTTCCTTTTGAACTTACAAACGCACAAAAACGGGTTATTAAAGAAATACGTATCGATTTTGGATCGGGCAAACAAATGAACCGTTTGTTGCAGGGTGATGTTGGCAGCGGCAAAACGTTGGTAGCGCTTATGTGTATGTTGATTGCTCTTGATAATAATTTTCAGGCATGTATAATGGCTCCAACCGAAATACTTGCAGAACAACATTTTAGAACCCTGAAAAAGATGTTGCAGAATATGGATGTAAAAATTGATTTGCTTACAGGTTCTGTAAAAACTGCCCGCCGGAAAATAATTCATCAGGAACTCGAAAATGGAAACCTGCAGATATTAATCGGCACTCATGCTTTGATCGAGGAAACAGTAAAATTTAAAAACCTTGGCTTTGTAGTGATTGATGAACAACACCGTTTTGGCGTGGAACAAAGAGCAAAACTATGGAAAAAAAGCAAAATCCCCCCTCACATGCTTGTGATGACAGCAACACCTATACCGAGAACTTTAGCAATGGCATATTTCAGCGATCTCAATCTGTCGGTTATCGATGAGATGCCGCCGGGACGAAAATCTGTTCAAACATATCATTATTTCGACAACAGAAGAATGCAGGTTTTTAGTTTTTTGAAAAAACAGATTGATGCAGGGCAACAGGTATATATCGTCTATCCGCTTATCAACGAATCGGAAACGCTTGACCTGAAAGATTTAATGGACGGCTACGAAAGTATAAGCCGCGAATTTCCGTTACCGGATTATTCCATAAGTATTGTTCACGGAAAAATGAAATCTGAAAATAAAGATTATGAGATGCAACGTTTTATTAAGGGAGAAACACAGATTATGGTAGCAACAACTGTGATTGAAGTTGGCGTGGACGTTGCTAATGCTTCGGTGATGGTCATCGAAAATGCCGAACGATTTGGATTGTCGCAGTTGCACCAGTTGCGTGGACGTGTCGGGAGAGGAGCCGACCAGTCGTTTTGTGTTTTAATGACGGGAAACAAGTTGACTTCCGAAGCGAAGAAACGTATTGAAACTATGACCCGAACATCTGACGGTTTTATAATTGCTGAAGAAGATATGAAAATAAGAGGACCCGGCGATATGTACGGAACCCAGCAAAGCGGAATTCCGGAACTTAAACTTGCTGATATCACCAAAGATGAAAAATTGCTTAAACTTGCGAATGAACTTGCGAATAATGTTCTAAAAGACGACCCATTATTACAAAAGCAAAAAAACCAGATTCTCGTTCACCGGCTCAATCAGCTTGATACATCACATTCTGACCTAAGCAGAATAAGTTAAGCCCGGAGTTTTATCATCTAAAAATAAGTCTGGTTTTATAAAGTATAAAGAAATAATTATATATTTTTGTCGTCCTGAATAAATACATAACTCAATGCTTATGTCTCTATGAAAAAAGATATAATTAAAAACCTGATAACAGATAGCATTAATAGTAACTACGAGCAAATTGTAAAAAGAGATTTGGAATTATTTGATATTAATAAAGTCCATATTATTACAGGCCCACGTCGTAGCGGAAAAACATTTTTTTTATTCAGCCAAATTGAAAAACTCCGTAAAAAAATACCTCGTGAAAATATTTTTTACATTAACTTTGATGATGAACGTCTTTTCCCATTTGAACTAAAAGACCTTCAATGGATTACGGAAGCATATTACGAATTATTTCCAGCAAAGAAAAACGAAACGGTTTATGCATTTTTTGATGAAGTTCAGGAAGTTAAATTATGGGAAAAATTCATCAGGAGAATATATGATGCCGAAAATATCAGGATATTTATTAGCGGTTCGTCTTCAAAATTATTTTATTCTGAGATAAATACTTCCTTACGTGGACGCACACTTACATACAAGTTATTTCCATTATCATTTAATGAATTCTTACGATTTAATGTTATTGATACCGATTATCTTTATTCGAAAACAAGAGCTAAAATCCTGGATGCTTTTAATCATTTTATGATCTTTGGCGGTTTTCCTGAAACTGTCAATATTCAAAATCAAGTTATTTTAAAGATTTTAAAGGAATATTTAGATTTAACAATTTATAAAGACCTGATTGAAAGGTATAAGATAAGTAACCATACAATATTGAAATACCTGATTTCAATTTGTTTTAGGAATGTTTCAACTTTATTTAGTATAAATAAAACTTATAATGATTTAAAATCAACAGGATTGATTGTTGCAAAAAATACTTTATACGATTATATGAGTTTTTTGGAAGACGCTTCATTAGTTTTCCAGGTTCCTGTTTACTCGCACTCGGTGAAAGAACAACAACGAAATCCAAAAAAAATATATATTATTGATAATGGGTATCACTCTTTAGTTTCTGTAAAAAGGGATTTTGGGAAATTATTTGAAAACATAGTTTTTTTGCATTTAAAACGTGTAATTGATGAAATCTTTTATTACAAAGGCAAACAGGAAGTAGATTTTTGTTATAAAAATTCTCAGGGTGAATTGCAACTTATTAATGTTTCTTATGATATTTCAACACCCGAGACTTTTAAAAGAGAAATTACCGGATTAAAAGAAGCTATGATGAAATTTTCGGTAAAACAAGGCACTTTAATCAATGCCGAAGTTGAAGAAAAAATAGACACCGATTCAGGAATAATCAACATCATTCCTCTTTGGAAATGGCTGCTGGAATGATTCGTAAATTAGGCATAGCTATCCGTCAGACCGCTTCGAGTGGTCAAACTGGTAATTGGAAATTTTACTCACCTATTCCGATAAATCATTTCGATTTTCGAATAAAATATTTTAGTTTTTAATAGAACTATACTTTATAATTTTACTTTTGCTGCCTTAAAAAAATATCCGGGATATGAAAATATCGTATAATTGGTTGAAGAATTATATTAATTTAAACTATGAACCTGCAGAAGTTGCGGAAATATTAACTGCCACCGGTCTTGAAGTGGAAAGAACGGAAAAGATTGAATCGATAAAAGGTGGCCTGAAAGGAGTTCTGATCGGTCAGGTAAAAACCTGTGAACGACATCCTGATGCCGACCGCTTAAGTGTTACAACAGTCGATATTGGTGAAAAAATATTGCCCGTTGTCTGTGGCGCTCCTAACGTTGCTACAGGACAAAAAGTGCTAATAGCAACCGTAGGGACTACTCTTTATTCGGGTGATGAATCATTTTTGATAAAGAAATCAAAAATCAGGGGTGTAGTATCGGAAGGAATGATTTGCGCAGAAGATGAACTCGGCCTCGGCGATTCACATGAGGGAATAATGGTTTTGCCTGATAATGCTGAAATTGGAACCGGGGCAAATGAATATTTTAATGTTGAAGAAGATTATGTTTTCGAAATAGGACTTACTCCTAACCGGGCTGATGCAACTTCACACATTGGCGTGGCACGCGACCTGGTTGCGGCAATCAATTTCAAAAATCCGGAAGAAAAAATATCTCTTAATAAACCTAATGTCGATAAATTTAAAATTGATAATAACGAAAAACCATTTGAGGTAATTATCGAGGATATTCAATCCTGTCCGAGATATTCCGGCCTTACAATCACAGGTGTCGAGATTAAAGAATCGCCCGACTGGTTAAAGAACCGACTGAAAGCTGTTGGCGTAAGGCCGATAAATAATCTTGTTGATATTAGCAATTTTGTTCTTCATGAAACAGGCCAGCCGACACATTTTTTTGACGCCGACAAAATTAAAGGTGAGAAAGTTATCATCAAAAAACTTCCGGAGGGTACAAAATTTATAACTCTTGATGAGGAAGAAAGAGAATTAACCGGGAATGATCTTATGATTTGTAATTCCGAAAACGGTATGTGTATTGCCGGAGTTTTTGGCGGGCTTGAATCGGGAGTTACCGAAAACACTAAAAATATTTTTCTTGAAAGCGCTTACTTCGATCCGAAAACTATACGCAAAACATCACGTTATCACGGTTTAGTTACCGACTCTTCTTTCCGATTTGAACGAGGCGCCGACCCGAACATAACTATCTATGCCCTTAAACGAGCAGCTTTACTGATTAAAGAACTTGCCGGCGGGCAAATATCTTCTGAAATTATCGATGTTTATCCTGATAAAATAAAAAACCGGATTTTCAAAGTAAACTATAAAAATGTAAACCGGCTGGCAGGACAGAAAATTGAATCTGACGAAATCAAAAATATTATTAGATGGCTCGAAATAAAAATACTTAACGAGGACGATGAGGGTATGCTGGTGAAAGTGCCAACTTTTAAGGTTGATGTAACACGCGAGGCTGACATTATTGAAGAAATCCTGAGAATTTACGGATTTAATAATATCGCAATCCCATCTCAGTTGAGAGCTTCACTTTCTTATTATCCAAAACCCGACAGGGAGCAGTTGCAAAACCTTATTTCCGATTACCTGTCAAACAACGGGTTTTTTGAAATGATGAATAATTCACTAACAAAATCTGCCTATTATGAGAAAAATAAAATCTTTAATTCGGAAATCAGCGTAAAAATTCTAAACCCGCTGAGTTCTGATCTGAACGTTTTGAGGCAGACATTACTTTTTTCCGGATTGGAATCAATAATTTATAATCTGAACCGTAAAAATTTCAATCTGAAATTATATGAGTTTGGAATGGTTTATTCCGTTGATCCTGAAATGAAGGAAAGTGAAAATAAACTTTCAAAATATAATGAAGCAACACATTTGTCTTTGTTTGTTACCGGTAACAAAAATAACGAAAGCTGGCATGAAAACAGCAAAGCTGTGGATTTTTATTACCTTAAATCTTTCGTTTTTAATATTTTAAAACGTTTGAAAATAAACACTGCCGGATTTAAAGTTTCTACAATATCCGATGAAATATTTTCCACCGGTTTAACATACGAATTTAAAAAGAGAAAAATATTTGAACTTGGTGAACTTTCGCCTGACTTATTAAAAACCTTTGATATAAAACAGGAGATTTTTTATGCCGACATAAACTGGAATTTACTTGTTGAAATGTGTGAAGAACACAAAATTTCTTATGAAGAAGTTCCGAAATTTCCCGAAGTTCGTCGCGACCTCGCATTGTTGATCGATAAAGAAATTAATTTTGAAGATCTGAAAACTCTTGCCTTCCAGACTGAAAAGCACATCTTGAAAAATGTCAGTCTTTTTGATATTTACGAGGGTGATAATATTGAGAAAGGCAAAAAATCGTATGCCCTGAGTTTTATTCTACAGGATAAAAAGAAAACCCTGACAGATAAGATTATCGAGAAAACTATGAGAAAACTCACAAGGGCATTTGAAGTAAAAATGAAAGCAATAATTCGTTAAATAAAATTATTAAATTATGTCAAGTGAATTAAAATACTCAGTTAGTCCCACGGGAGAAAAATTCCCGATACCTAAACCTGAAGAATACCAAGCGGAATATAAAAAAATTGAAAAGCTTGTTAAGCAAGCAAAGGAAGATGGGAAAGAAATAGTGGTTGTAATGGGTGTTGGTTTTGTTGGGGCGGTAATGGCGGCTATTGTTGCCGATACAGTTGATGAAAACGGAAAACCCAGCAAGCTTGTAATCGGTTGCCAGCGGCCAAGTGTAAGAAGTTATTGGAAAATTCATGTGTTAAACAAGGGAATATCGCCGGTAAAAGCCGAAGACCCAAATGTTGACTTACTCATCGGAAGGTGCGTGAATGAAAAGAAAACTCTTGTGGCCACTTACAACAGCGACTGTCTTAAACTTGCCGACGTTGTGGTTGTGGATGTTCAGTGCGATTATCAGAAGAAAGATTTGGGAAATATGAAAACAGGCGAGGCCGACATGGCAGCTCTTGAGGCAACTATAAAAACAATTGGCGAAAAAATACCGCCACATTGTCTTGTGCTTATAGAAACAACAGTTGCTCCCGGTACTACCGAATTTGTAGCATGGCCAATTTTGAAAAAAGCATTTGTCAAAAGAGGGATAGAATCGGTTCCGGTTCTTGCGCATAGTTTCGAAAGAGTAATGCCGGGAAAAGAATATGTTTCGAGCATACGTGATTTCTGGCGTGTGTGCAGTGGCTGTGATGATGAAGCCCGCGAACGTGTTGTAAAGTTCCTCCATGAGGTGCTTAACACCAAAGATTTTCCGCTAACCGTAATGGACAGGCCAATAGAATCGGAAACAACAAAAATTGTTGAAAATTCCTATCGCGCCACAATTCTTGCATATCTTCATGAATGGAGTCTTTTTGCCGAGAGAAACGGTGTGGATTTAATAAAAGTGATAAATGCAATAAAAATGAGACCCACTCACAGCAATATGATTTTCCCGGGTCCGGGAATTGGCGGCTATTGTCTTCCAAAGGACGGAGGCCTCGGATACTGGGCATACAGACATATTCTTGGTTTTGAGGATGGCGATACTCTCTTTAAAATTACTCCAACCGCAATCGACATCAACGATACAAGAGGCTTGCACGTTGCGCAACTCACCCGCGATGCTTTACGAAATATGGGTAAATATATTGCCGGCGCCGATGTTTTGATTTGTGGCGCCAGTTATCGTCAGGATGTGGGAGACACACGCTATAGCGGAAGCGAAATGGTTGTCAGAAAACTTACCGAGTTGGGAGCAGAAATGAGAGTTCATGACCCTTATGTGGAACATTGGTATGAACTAACATTACAAGAAACCTATCCTTCGCCGGGAACTTCATGGAAACGATTCTTCAGAAACCAGGACCATCTTACCGAAGTAACAGTTATGAAAAATCTTCCGGAAGCTCTTAAGGGTGTGGAAGCAGTGATTTTTGCCGTTCCTCACGAAGATTACACAGATCTTTCACCTGATGATATTGTAAAATGGGCCGGCGGCCCGATTGCTGTTGTTGATGCTTTTGGAATGTTGTCGGATGATAAGATCAAAAGATATTTTGAACTTG
>CBDUSJ010000107.1:0-7874 GCA_965369845.1 uncultured bacterium
CATTTCATCATTTCATCATTTCATCATTCCACCATTCCACCATTCCATCATTCCATCATTCCATTATTCCCATTATTTCCTCATAATCGATGCAACCTCACTGGCAATTCTGCGGTTATAGTCAAAAGCAATATCACGATAGTTTATCAGATCGACAATCGTGCCGATGAAACAAAGTCCGGCAGTGAAAAAATAAACGATGCCAAGACCAATCTGCTCGGTGATAAATCGCTGGATTCCTGCTATTCCAAAAAAGCCAAGCAGTGTTACAAGAAGGATCATATTAGGGTCTCTTCTTCTTGTACGATAAATATTTGAAAAATCACGCGCCTGATCTTCATCAAAATCTTTAAAAATATCTGTAAGGAAATATTGTTCATTTCCTTGTACTTCCGGTAAATACTTTAATACATTGTTCATAACTTTTGAATTTTTGGATATTTTATTGAGTGAATTATTAATTGAATTATTCTATGTAAAATAACAATCAACGCTGCAATTCCCAATGGATGACACTGGAACGATTGAACAAACCTTCCACGCAGGGCAAACATACACGATCGCCCGAGCCCGCATCCCGGACAATATTCAAAGCCGAGATTTTTTAAAGGACAAAGTGTGTAATGATGCTCGCCGGGTTCTGAAAAAGCAAGTAAAATTATTGCGCTTATCCAGATGAATAATTCTGGATTGCTCCTGAAATACCATAAAAATTTTAGAAAGTATTTTTTCAAACCAACGAATTGTTATCAATTTATCAAACAAAAGTATTAAAATATTTTTCTAACTTATTCCTAAACGATATAGTTTTTATAAAAAAGGAGGAATTTATTATGAATACAAAATATAATTTATTTATGATATTTTTAATAGCAGTAAATGCAAGCGCAAATGTGCAAAGCCGGCCTATATCCCCCCCCCCCGGCTGGCGCTCATTTGAAACAAGTGCTTGGTAATATCGCTCATCATACTTTATGGTAGATAAATTTATGACGAGCAATTTTCCCTAAACTCGCGCTTATTTGTGATGCATGAATGTTTTCCTGAATAAAAAAAACTGCTATCTGAAACAAATAGCAGTTTTTTTTTGTGTTAGTGAAATAATATTATTTATTGATCAGTAATTTATTTGTGTAATAACTGTTTCCCGATTTCAGTTTTATTAAATAAACACCATTTGAAAGGTAGTTTAAATCTATTTTTGAAACATTTTCACCCTGGTTGTAGCTGAAGTTTTCGCGATACAGGGTTTGCCCCAAAATATCCATTATCACACATTCAACTTCAGCAGATTCAGGAAGATTAACTACAAGCCGAATGCTTTCACCGGCCGGGTTTGGATAAATATTTACAGATGAAGAATTAAATAAATACTCATCAATTCCCACATCAGGAATAGTGGTGAAAGTCCAGACATCGCTGAAATCACTGGTATCAATGACTGAACATGCTCTTACTTTCCAGTAATATTCGGTTTCCGGATCTAATTTATACAAAATATTGAAAACAGGACTCACATCATCATCGGCAGGAAGAAAGTACGGTTCAACATCAGTAAAAACAGAATCGGCGGAATACAGGATTTCGTAGCTTGCAACACCTTCTATTTCTTCCCATTTTAATTGTGGTTTCAAAGGTAAGCTGTCAGCTCCGTTTTCCGGTTCCAGAAGGATACAATTTCCAGCCGTAGTAAAAGTCCAGACATCTGTCCATAAAGTGGTATCGAAATCATGCCTTGCACGTACTCTCCAGTTGTATGTAATACCAAACTTAAGCTCCTCTGCATCTATCCTGAATGTGTCTGTTACATAAGATGATGGTGAAGAAAAATCCGGGTCATCGTCAAGCTGATAATCATATTTTTTAACTCCTGATACATCATCCCATCTTAATAGTACATTAAGAAAAACATAGGTGGAAGCATCAGCAGGTTTCTTCAGGTTAAATTGATTAAGAGTACTAAATGACCAGGTGACGCTCCATTCGGATTCGTCGTTCGAATGCCGTGCCCTAACACGCCAGAAAAATTCAGTGTCGAATAATAATTGATCCATATTTTCTTTAAAAGTAGAACCATTCGTTGAAACCTGGAGAAAATAAGGGCTATCGAAAGTATCAATTGTATCGAGTTGAATATCGAAATGTTCCACTCCCGTTACAAGTGTTCCTGAAACCCTGTCTTTCCAGCTTAATTCTTCATCAGGGTCTTTCCCATCCGAACCATCGGATGGTTTTTTGAGGTCTAACTTCTCAAAAGTGGTAAAAGTTCTTACCGGTGTCCAGAAAGAAGTGTTGCCCTCAATATCTATCGCTCTTACCTGCCAGAAGTATTCGGTGTAAAAATTAAGGTATTGAGTCTTTACAGATGTCAAATCAGTTATAGAATCAATAACGAAGGTTGAAAAACTACTATCCTCGCTTAATTGTAGCTGGTAATCCACTCCGGCTGTAACAGCATCCCAGTCAAGCATTACATCAGGCATTTGGTTATCATCTCCATCATCAGGAGAAGTCAGTACCGGTGTGTCAATCCTGATTTGAGCTGAAATTATCAGCGCCGCTAAAATAAATATCAATGTAAATAACGATTTTTTCATATCTCAATTTTTTTAATTTTCTAATTATTAATTTTTTATCTGACAATAAATTTTGAACTTCCACTATCGTTACCGGCAAAAACCCAAATAACATAAGCGCCGGAATTCAAATCAGAACAGTTGATGTTCAGTTCATGTTTACCTGCTTCCTGCCGGATTTTGTTTTCTGATTTAACAAGTTTTCCGGTCAGATCATAAATGCTGATATGAACATCAGAGCTTTTTGAAAGTTTATATATAATTGTAGCTGTTGAGCTAACAGGGTTAGGATAAACAGAAACCGATGATTCGTAGGAGCTTATATTTTCATTATCATCATTTATTCCAACAGTCCAATAGGTATCATCTCTAAAAATACCACGTCCGTAAGTTGCAATATAAATGTCGCCGCAGTTTTTAACCTCCGGGTAAACGAGAGGAGGTATCATAGGATTGTCGGAATAAACTGTAAAGCTTGGTTTATAAATAGTTTGTTGTTTAATCTGGAATACAGGGATAATTCCTGTACCGGTGTTTTCGACAGTCCATTCAATTTCAGGATTTCCAAGATCATCAGTTGTATAAATACCGCATTCGGTTCCAATAATTGCAATATTCGAATGAGTCATTTCAATTAAAGATGAATAAACCGGGAATTTTGGCAGGTTGCCGGTGATATCCTCGAAGGTAACAATTGTGATAGAGTCAAGCGCATTTGTTGTTCTGTAAACATAATCTTCGTTGCCATAGTTTCCGAGTGTTACAATTACATGTGCCGGATTTTGTGGATCGACAGATACAGATGTTATAAACCTATCTTCGAACTGCGGTATCTGCAACTCATCGGTAGCAATGATACATGTAGAAGCTCCGATACTGGATGTAAGCGAATCGTAGGCAAATGCGATATTCGAAACTCTGTATAGTTTTCCGTTGTCCGTACCGACAAAAACAAAGTTAGCATCCGATGAATTGGCAATACAGGTTGGGAATCCCGGTGTATTTGCAATTTCATACATTTCGGGTTCTTTATCAAATTTTAATGCATCTCTTGTCATCCAAAGGACATTGTTTCTTGCAATGAAAAGTTTCGACTGAACAATATCCTGAAGTTTAATAGAATCACCTACTGGTAAATTTTCTTCAAGAATATAATTAAACGGGTAATCGTTATTGGCACTTCTTCCGATAATTAGGTCTCCTTCGTAGTAATCCTTTTTGGCATAATACATAACAGAATCTTTACTGAGCAGTTCATTAAAAGATTCCCAAAGTGAGAAGACAGGAATAAACAGGTTTTCTCCTTCAAGAATGAAGTTAAAAGAAGGATTTTCACCTTTATCTTCAGAACGATAGATATGATATTTTTCATTTCCGAATCCGAAGAAAAACGCATTTTCGTTAATCAGAGAAATAGCACAAGCGCCACCTGATACATCGCCAATAATAAATTTTTCAGCGGTCATTTCAGTATTTCCATGGCCGCTTATATACTGAATGCCATCGCCCTGCGCTCCGCCGAGTAGTTCATGTTTGAATCCTGATACGCCGACAGTGTAAAACTGTGTTATATTCAGATTTTTAATTATGCGTGTGAAAGACGCTCCTTCGGAGGAAAAAACTCCTGTTGAAACGCCAAGGTTTGTCGCAATAGCAATTTTATTGTTAGAGCCCGGCTGAAACACGTATTTATGATGGCCTAAAGGAAGATATGATGGGTCTGTTTGAAAATAGAAATAATATGAAATTGGTCCGCTTCCCCAATCGTAAAATCCGGGGAATCCTTCAATTCTTTTTCCTAACCACATATTCAGGCCACCGACGATTATTTTATTCGGATTATCAGGGAATACAGCGGCTGTGTTACTAAAACATCCGTCTCCGTTAAAAATCTCAAGAGATGAACCCCCGGGGAAAATAATTTCCCAGTTGACGCCTTTATCTATGGAGAGATAAATATTATCAAGATAATTATATTGATTTGTGCCGATAACATAAATAAAGTTAGGATCAGAAGGTGCAATAGCTATTTCCGTACGGCCAGGATTTGCCGATAAAGGGCTTGCTATGTTATTTTCGGTATTGGCCCAGTTGGTTGTGTCATTATACTGAAGCGCCGGTCTTAAAGTATCATTGCCAAGGGTATCAATCACAAGCAGTGTAGTGGTGTAGTAGTAAATGTTTTTACTCATTTCATCCGGGTTTGCCGGTTGAATTGAGCGGTTTGTAAATACAAGCTCATTGCCGTTTGGTGCAGTATAAACTTTGTTGTCGAAAGTAGTAGCAATAAAACCATCACTTGCAACCTCAACATCAGTGCAATTTACAAAACCAAACTGCAGAATATATGAGATTTTCTCCGCAATTTCTTTTTCCATATTAGTTGTATCCGGTTTCTGATATTGAGGGTTATTGATAACCAGTTGATCATCGATTACTTCCCAACTATCGCAGTAAACAACTGAATCGATTGAGAGAGTAATGTCAAAAATTACCGTATCATAATTATAAAGGTCGGCTTTTTGCCATCCGGCGCCACCTTGAGGGGCATACCACAAACCAGTGTTTGTAGCGGCATATATTCTTTGTGATGTCGGATCGATAGCAAGTTCATTTACATAAGCCCAGTTAAGCGTATCCGGAACTTCGGTTACCTCCGGTTTTGTTTCTTCAATTAATGAAAAATTTTCCTGATCGGTTGATTTATAAATCCCCTGACCAACAAGCCCGCCATAGTAAGTATAATCATTAGTACAAAAAGCCTCACCCGTTCCGGCATAAATTGTGCCGTCGGATGCTTGTTTCATACAAGTGATGTAAAGGTTTTCGGTTTGGTGATTTATTTTATTCCAGGTAGCTCCAAGGTTAGTGGTTTTCCATAATCCGCCGGTAACGCCGGCTGTTATTAGAGTCTGGCCGCTTGCATCATTCTGGTCAAAAATAATAGCCCTTACTCTACCTGGAGCATTGTCGGGACCCATTTCTTCCCAGTTCAATCCAAGTTCATTGCCCGCTTTAAAATGCATTTGCCGGGCTTGTTCTCTGGCCTGCAAAACATCTGCTGCGTCAATTTTACCACTTACTTGATTTTTTTGGATTTTATGGAGATATTCCATTGCTCCGTTAATACCCGTGGTTTCCTTCTCACCGGCCTTACCAGACTGGTAGTCGCCAACAATTCCAGAAGCCAGCAGTATAAAGGTAGTAAATCCAAGAATTAAAGCTATAAAGCCAATTGGTAAAAGTTTACTTTTCATATTGTTAAATTTTTATTAATATATGTTTTTTCACTTTTTTCTCAAAAAAAATTAAGCGGCACAAATTACATCTTTTTTTAATATGGGCAACTTTTAGTGGGAAAAATTATTAAAATTCATTATTTTTTTATTCCTACAAATCAAACAAAATTAACTTAATATAGAGTGCTTTTCAATTTTAAATCAGTTTACGGCTGCTCAAAATCAGTTTACGGCTTTTTGTAAACATGTCGCTTTCAGCAAGCTAATCTCAAAAAAAAAATTCTTAAAATCAGGCGACAAAATTGATAAAAATAATTCAATCCTGTATTGATTTTTATTAATTCAAATTGATTTTAAATAACATTTTATTTTACAATGAGCTTTTATTACACAATAAACAATATTTTTGCATATCAAAATGAATTGTAATTTTTAATATAAATATATAATTTAAAAAAAATTAAAATGAAAATTATCAGAAATTATGTTGCCGGATTATTACCTGCAATTTTAGTTTTATTTATGAGCTTTCAGGTTTTCGCACAGGAAACAGTTAGCGAAAAAATTTATGACCTTCAGCTTGCCGATACTGTTAGGGTAACTCCTTCGAAAGATTTGCAACGGACCGGGTCATGCTGGAGTAATGCAGGAACAGCCCTGCTTGAGGCGGAGCTAATAAGAACGGGGAAAGGTGAGATTGATCTTGCTGAAATGGATTTTATCCATAATTCTTATTTGAAAAAGGCTGACGTTTACCTGGAATCAAAAGGTGAAATTAGAGTTGGAGAGAACGGTATGGCTTACGATGTTATTAAAATGATGGGTGAATACGGCATGGCTCCTGAGTCGGCTTATATGACATCAGATAAAAACATGATGGATCCTTCATCAGGAGAAATGGATGCAATACTTCGAGGCACTCTGAATGTTGTGTTACAGGTTGAAAACGGTGAATTTTCCGAGAGGTGGCAAAATACTTATGATGCCGCTTTGTCAAGATATATTGGCGAAACAAGGATTGAATTTACGTATGATAATGAAAAATATACCCCTGAATCTTTTGCAAAAAAATCGGGGCTGAATGCGGAAAATTATGTTATGCTCACTTCTGATGCCGATCAGGAAATGTACATCAAATTTGTTCCTGAATTTAAAGACAACTGGGCAAAGGATGAATTTTACAATGTCCCTGTTGAAGATTTGATAAAAATAATTAAATCGGCTGTTGAAAATGGTTACACAGTAATTTGGTATGGTGTAAAAGATACAGAAACAATTTTTGAGGAAGAAAGCGTTGCCATTATCCCGGCAGGGAAAATGCCCGGAGAGCCTGTGGAAGAAGAGGAAGAGAAAATTACAGAGCCTGTACCTGAAAAGGAAATAAACCAGGAAATCAGACAGGAAACATTTGAAATTGTTTTTAATAAAAGCCTGGACTATCTGCAGATTTTTGGTTTAAGCAAGGATAAAAAAGAAAATGAATATTATATTGCAAAAGAGGTTTGTATTTCCGGCGACAAGCAGATCCATATTTCAGTACCATATTTAAAACAAAACACAGTTTACATTCTTTTGAACAAATCGGGAATTCCTTCGGGGTTTAGAAAAAAGTTGGGTATTTAAAAACAAAGGATTTATTTTTGATTTTAGATTTGTGATTTTAGATTTGTGATTTTAGATTAAAATGGACAAAAACGAATTACTAAGAAGAACCCGACAGTTTGCAATCAGGGTTTTTAAGATCGTTGATTGTTTTCCTAAATCAAAAGCAGCAGACGTGGTAGCATATCAACTATTGAAAGCGTCATCTTCAGTGGCGGCTAATTACAGAGCTGTAAACAGAGCTAAATCAAAGATTGATTTCAGAAACAAAATAAAAATAGTATTAGAAGAATCAGACGAGAGCAATTTTTGGCTGACATTTATTATAGATATTGATTTGATTAAACCCAATCCGGAACTTGATTTCTTAATTAAAGAGTCGGATGAGTTTATTGCAATTTTTACATCATCATTAAAAACGTTGAATAAATCTCAAATCTAAATTCACAAATCTAAA
>CBDUSJ010000108.1:0-7831 GCA_965369845.1 uncultured bacterium
GAATATTGATACAAATGATGTGAATAAAAATGAAATTATCAGGAAAAGAAAAGACACTAAAATAAATCTTTTCCAAACACTGATATTTCGATAACGGATATTAAACTTAACATTATGAAAAATGAAAAATGAAATTAGAAGAACAAAAACGGAATTAATAAAAAGATCGCCTAAAGACGGAATTAAACCGGAAAAGGCATAATAAAAAGGACTGAATAAGTTGGATGAAAAAAGCAGTTCGGGAACCCTGAAATAAAAAAGCACAATTCTAATAATGAGTATATCCAAAATAAAGAATACAAAAAGAAACGTATTTTTGGTTTTATAAAAAAGTAAAATATAGGCTTCGTATAAAAAACCGATAAAGAAAAGAAATGTTAAATTATACAGAAGAAAAAGTAAGAATAATTGAAACTTGCTTAGTTGTGAATCCGAACTGAAAATTAAGGAAAATAAAAATGTATTATCGGAAGAAAAAATATTGAATCCTTGTTCTGAAAAAACAAGATCAACGTTTGATGGGATTGAAAAACAGTCGTTGAAATCATTTTTCAAATAATTATTCTGGTACTTGAAATCATTTTTTATTAAAAACAGGCCAAATAATTTATAAGGTTGACGAACACGGCTGACTAATCTGTAATAACCATTTCCGGAATTATATATTTTGGGAAATGTTGAATCAGCCGGATTTAGAGAAGAAATGGGAACTGAATTATCGGACCAAAAAATTATTGAGTCGTTGTAAAAAATAAAAAATTTAAAATAATCAGTGTAATTTTTATCTAATAAAATTGACAGACCTGAAGGTAACGAATCATTAAAAACGGATAAGAAAGTCGAAATGCTATCAAGATTTCTATTTAATAAAAGTTCTTTTTGAAGGAGCTCATTTTGAAAATTATCAAAGGAATCGTAAGAAGTATGAATTCTTTTTAAATGGATATTAAAAAGGAAAGTTATAAAAAGGAAAACTAAAAAAGAAATTAAAAACACATATAATTTCTTTTTGGTTTTAATGATATTTCTCATGATCATCAAAAAATTTAATAAAATTACTTTCGTAAAATATAAATGAGACTTGAATAATTATTATTGCGTTTAGCAAATAAATTTGATTTTAATCCGTGAAATAAAGCAGATAAATATTGGTTTCTGCCGGATTTGTATTTTTCGCTTAAAAGACTAACGTAATAAGAATCAAATTTCATTGGGATAGTTTTAATAACATTTAACTTATTTGAATAGGAAAAATTATTAAATGTTGATTCGGTAAAATGATAAAGGTGCCTGGGAACATCCCATGCAGCCCAGAACCTACCATAAAATTTTGAATCGAAAGAATTTGAATTTGGTAGAGCAATTACAAGAATGCCATCGTTTGCAAGTAGGTTTTTAACCTGAGTAATTCTTTCCCGGAGGTTGGATACGTGTTCAAGAACATGCCACATAGTTATAACATCGAATGAATTTTTTTCAAGAGAATTAAGATGGTCCTCATCAAAAACAGATAGATTATAATTATTTTCAGCAGAAGTTCTGGCGTTTGAAGATGGTTCTATACCTGTCGTATTCCAGTTTTTGTTTTTAAAAAAATTTAGAAATTCACCTGTGCCGCAACCAATATCAAGAATGTTTTTACCGGATTTATAGTTATTTATTAAATTGAATTTTTGTTTGATAGTATGGTTTCGTATAAGATAATAAAAATAGCTGATTATTCCTTTTTTTGAATCGGAATGAGAAATGTAGTTGTCGGAAAAATAATATGATTGCAATTTATCTTCGGAAGGTCGAGGATTAGTAAAACGAAAACCACAATTATCACACGACACAATATTAAAATCTTTCTTGGAAAAATAATAATCGGTACAGTTGAGAAAATGACTGAAATGATTATTACCACATACCGGACAGCTTGTCAATTCTTGCATTGCTAAAAATGTTTCACGTGAAACAATTAAAAATTATCTACCTAAAAAAACAATCAAAACAGAAATATCAGCCGGGGAAACTCCACTGATCCTGGAAGCCTGACCGATAGTTTTTGGTCTGATCTTAGAAAGCTTTTCACGAGCTTCGAAAGAAAGGGATTTAAGTTTATGATAATCGAAATTATCAGAAAGTTTTATGTTTTCGAGCTTTGAAAGTTTGTTTACGATATCCTGTTCTTTTTTGATATAATTATCGTACTTAATTAATATTTCGGTTTCTTCGATAACATCTTCAAGATTTTCGCCAAGAGAATTAATGAAGTTTGAAAGCCTTGGAATATTTTCGATAAGGTCGGAAAACCGAACTTCGGGACGAAGGAGAAGATTTGATATCTTCAGCTTTTGACTAATGATTTTTGAACCAATTCGTTCCAGGGTGGAATTAATTTCAATAGGTGAAATACTTTCCTTTTTTAAAAAATATATGATATTATTAATTTGCGATTTTTTAAAATTAACATATTTTATTCTTTCCGCAGATGCAAGGCCAAGTTCAAAAGATAAAGGGGTAAGGCGAATATCGGCATTATCCTGACGTAATAAAATCCTGTATTCTGCGCGGGAGGTAAACATTCTGTAAGGCTCGTCAACACCTTTAGTTATCAGGTCGTCAATTAAAACACCAATGTACGCATCCGATCTTTTCAGAATGAATTCCGGTTTGGAAGTTAATTTATTATGAGCATTTATTCCGGCAATAATGCCTTGGGCACCTGCCTCCTCATAACCCGTTGTGCCATTTATCTGACCGGCAAAATAGAGATTTTCGATCAATTTGGTTTCAAGTGTGAGTTTGAGTTGTACCGGAGGAAAATAATCATATTCGATTGCATAACCGGGACGAAAAATTTTTGAATTTTCAAAACCGGAAATTTTTTTTAGAGCTTCATATTGAATATAGTCAGGTAACGAAGATGAAAAGCCATTTACATAATATTCGATTGTGTTCCATCCTTCGGGTTCGATAAAAAGCTGGTGACTGGATTTATCGGAAAAACGGCCTATCTTATCTTCTATCGACGGACAATAACGAGGGCCGATGCCTTCAATTCTTCCGGTAAACATAGGCGAATCCTGAAATCCCTTTTTTAAAATATCATGAACTGAAGGACTTGTGTAAGTGATAAAACAACTTCTTTGTTTCGATAATTTCGGAGTGTTTGTAAAAGAGAAACGTTTAGGATTTTCATCACCTTTTTGTTCCTGCATTTTTGAGAAATCGAGAGTGCGTCCATCAACCCTGATAGGCGTGCCGGTTTTCATACGTGAAACTTCAAAACCAATTTTTTTAAGAGATTCCGTGATACCTTTAGAAGAATTTTCTCCTATCCTTCCACCGCCGAATTTTTTTTGCCCAATATGAATAATGCCGTTTAGAAAAGTGCCGTTTGTGAGAATAACCGATTTGGAAAAAATTCGGTGTCCCATCTCTGTAATAACACCGCAAACATTATGGTCTTTGAAAATGAGTTCAGTAACGGTATCCTGCCAGAAATCAAGGTTTCGGGTTTTTTCAAGCATCAGCCGCCATTCTTGTGAAAACAACATTCTATCGTTTTGTGACCTGGGGCTCCACATCGCAGGGCCTTTCGATTTATTCAGCATACGAAATTGTATCATTGTTTTATCAGTAACAATTCCGGAATAACCGCCAAGAGCATCAATCTCGCGAATTATCTGTCCTTTTGCGATACCCCCCATTGCAGGATTACATGACATTTGGGCAAAATTTGTCATGTTCATAGTTATAAGCAAAACCTTAGAACCTAAATTGGCGGCTGCGGCTGCGGCTTCACATCCGGCATGTCCGGCGCCAACAACAATTATATCATATTTTTCAAACATTTTCAAAATGTTTCACGTGAAACAAATCTCCTAACCCGTTAACTTATCAGGCCTTCGGCTTAGATAATAATTTTCTTTTTGTGTCATAATTTTCTTGTCCGCTGATAATTTATCTTTCAAACCACACAAATGCAAAATCCCATGAATGATCACCCTGTGCAATTCTTCTTTAATTTTCATCGAATATTTTTTTGCATTTTCCATGACACGTTCAAGGCTGATAAAAATATCGCCTGAGATGATTTCATTTTCCGAATAATCAAAAGTGATGATATCGGTAAACGTATCATGTTCAAGAAATTCTTGGTTCATTTTAAGCAGATAATCATCAGAGCAGAAAATAATATTTAGATTTCCCGTACTTTTATTTTCGTTTTGAATACTCGAATTTATCCATTGGCGGATAAGATTTTTATCTTTCAAACGATAATTTATATCCTCGACAAAAAAATAAATGTGATTCTTCTCCATTTTATAAAGTTTAAAAATTTTGAAAACGATAAAAATATTCGTTTACTTTATTTTTATAAAACGGATGGAAATTAGGTGGAACGGTTTTCAACAGTTCAACTTCATTATTTTTCAGTTTATGATATTCAAAAAACTGATCGGGATTACTGGGTTTATAATCTTTTGCTTCGCGCGATTCTCGTTTTTGTTCTTCCTCGCGTTTTCTTTCCGCTTTTTCCGATTTTAACAATCGCGTAAGAATATCCTGCTGACGTTTCATCATTTCCTGTGTGATACGTTTATTAACAAGGTCTTTCTCGGTTTTTTCCATATCATCGATCATCTTGCCGGTATTTCCGTCGTTAGGCCTTCCATCTTCTTTTAGCTGGTCTCTGTATTCTTCCATTTTCCGGCGTATAGCAGCTTGTTGAGCGGCAAGTCTTGCAAGTTTTTCATTCATGCCTTGATTTTCATTATTACCTTGCTTGCCCGGTTTTTTTCCATTTCTCAAATCCTGTAACTGTTGATTAAGTTGTTCCTGTAGTTTTTTCATCGAATTGAGCTTGGAGCTGCAACTGCAACTACCCGGTTTCGAGCAACTACTTTTTGAACACTGACCCGACATTTGCATCATTTGTTGCTGCATTTGCTCAAGCGCTTCCGAAAGTAATAAAGCAAGATTATTTACCGATGTCATCACATACTGCTGGCTTTCGAGAGCCTTTCCTTTTTTGCGATCGTCCATCAATTTAAGCGACTTTTCAATGTTCCTGTTAATCTTACTGATCTCTTTTTGAACATAAGGTTCGATCATAGTTTGCCGTTTACTGAGAGCGTGTAACGAATCGGCAATCATTTGCATATCATCTTTAAGATTTTTCTGGTTTTCAATAATTTTAATATATTTCGGATTATTTGAAGATGTTTCATCAAGAGAGACCATCAGGTCTTCCTGATTGAAAGAAACCTGAATAAGATTTTCAAGAATTTCCCTGAGTGCGTTAATGTCTTCACCAAGTTGTTCCATTTGCATCCCTTCGAGCATACTCTGCATTTTTTGAGATAACTCCTGCATTTTTTGAGAAGCGCCTTTTTGGCTTTGCGAAGCTTTTGAATTTTTATTTTTTTCAAGATTATCAGAGCTTTCCTCCATTAAATCTTCAATTTGTTCCTCATCCGATTGGGTATCTTCCATCTTGTTTGGATCTTCAAGCTCCTCGTTTTTCTTTTTAAGGTCGTCAATATCTTTCCTAATATCCTGAAATTCATCGTTTAGGTTGTCCTGCTTTTCTTTAAGTTTCTTTTCTTCGGAATCCTTTTTATCGGATTCTTCGGTTTCTTTGGCAAGTTCATCTTGCTTATCTGCAAGTTCTTTAAGTTTATCGATAGTTTCCTGGAGCTTCTTTTCAAATTCGAGTTGCTTGAATAATTCGAGACTACTGTCGAGTTGCTTTTCAAGGTCTTCGTTGTTAAGTTTCATTTCCTTCATCATCTCATTTATTTTATCCTTGTCAAGTTCATCGAGCAGCTTCTGAATTTCATCGAGCATTTTCTTCATTTCATCGGTCATAAGCTCATCCATTAACTTTTGCAACTCTTCTTGTTTTTTAATGATATCTTCGTCAATATCTTTGAATTGTTCTTCCTGTTTGTTTTTCTCAGCATTTTTGTCCTGGATATCTTCGATACGTTCTTGTAAGCTTTTCTGTCTGTTTAAAAGATTTTGAACCTGCTGTTTTTCCTGCCAGTTAAGAGATTTTTTGTCGAAGAGTTTTTTATTCAGATCGTCAATATCGCGTTGCAATAATTTAAGTTCTTTCAGGGCGCCCTCCATTTCATCTTTTATCTGTTCGTTTGCCTCTTCGGTTTTTTCTTCAATCTCTTCAATGGTTGGTGCTTTATAAATCATTTTTTGCGATCTTGATGATTTGCTGCCGTTAATTCCGTCGTTATCCCAAACCTCAAAATAATATTCAACCTCATCGCCTGCTTGTAAAACTAAACTCGCAAGATCGAAATAGTGAAAAAACTGTTGCTGGTTAGTGTTAGGTTGTATGCGTAATGTTTCAGAAAAAAATCTACCGGCAAAAGAGGAAGTATCTGAAGCTCCGGATTTTTTGTAAAAGAATTTTAAATTCCTAAAACCATGATCATCTTTAATAAAACCTCTAAAATATAAACGGTTGTCATAGATAGAATCCTGAAATTCTTCAATGCTTATCTTCGGGTAAGAATCGGGAATAACACTTATTCCGAAAACCAGTGAATCCTTGTTTGTGATGTGATTATTTTTTGTGCTTACCGAGTAAGACTGGCTTTTGAAAAATTGATCTTTAAAAGAAAAAATATTTGAGTTATTATTGTCAAGATAAAAAACGCTGTCTGAAAAGATCAGAGTAATGACATCAGTATCGCGTGTGTAAAAATTCCAACTGATGATGGTTCCCTCCGGCACAATAAGATCGCCTGTATTTTCAAGTGTTTCATCTTGTTTTCCGGTATAATCGGGATAGTCGATAAGGGTTTCAAAATTCAGAACGATAGGTTTAGGGAGAACATTAATATTGTATTGCTGCGATTTATAGCCGTCAGCTTCAAAACAGAAGGGAAAGCCTTTCTGGATGTTGCGGAAAGTATAAGAAAATGTTGTGGTGCTTTCTTTTCTCATCCTAAAGGAATTATTGTTGCCGGAAATAATTACTTTGTTTGGAATTATTTCACCGGTGAGTTTCACTTCTACGGTAAAATCTTCTTGCTGAACGGCATCGAGTGAATTATTCAAAAGAACAAAACCAAAAGGCATCGGAACCTCAAAATGTTCCCGATAATTAATGATCCTGTTCGTTGGTTCGGTAATTAACCTGGGAGAAGCAAGGAGAAATAAAATTATCAGGAAGAGAGGAGGAAGTGCAAATTTAAGGTATTTTTTGTTTTTCGACAAGTCGATTGCATTTGTGAAAGGCACTGGTCGAAGCCTGGCAATTTTCTGATTTATACTTGCTTCAATTAATTCTGCACTTTCCTTGTTGTTTTTACTTAACTCTTTAAGTTGCAGAGTGTTGAGCAATCTATCCCGAACATCTGAAAAATACTTTCCAATAATTTCGGCTGCCTGCTTGTGTGAGATGATATTTCCAATTCTGTATAATTTTGATAATGGGATTAATATTAATTTTATTAAAATTAAAATGTTGATAAACAGGTAAAAATAAAAAATAACAGTTCTTTCCAAAATACCAAAATGAGCAAAATATTCAATTAAAGTAACAATTATGAAAAATATCAACAGCACCGAAAGGCTGTAAATTATACCTCTGATTATCTGGTTTTTGTAATACTTCCTGATAAAAGAGTCAAGTTTTTTTATTAATATTTGATAGTTATCAATCATATAGGTTCTGTCTGAAATATTTTAAATACCGGCTTATGAAAACGATTATAAAAGTGTAAATATTTTAAAATCTTTGGCAAAGGTAATAATATCTACATTTTTTAATTATGCCAGATTATATTTTTGGATTGGGTAATCCATCCATCCATTC
>CBDUSJ010000109.1:0-7742 GCA_965369845.1 uncultured bacterium
AATCAGTAGTGTTAAATTATAAATTCGCGCATTCGCGGCTTTTTATATTATACTCTTTTATTTTTTCCATTTTTTAATTTTGAATTTATCAGGATACAATTTATTAATTTCGTTTTTCCATTTTTCAGGGTATCCTGTTTCTTTAATCTGCCCGTTTTCATCTTTTATGTAACCGTCGTTATATTTTGTAATTAATTCTTCGCCAAGCGCAAGCCATTTCTCGTGAACCTCTTTAGCGCATTTATCCGAATAATTTGTCAAAAACTCCGCTCTTTTTCTGCTTTCCATTTGCATAGCGACTTTGGTAACAGAATCCTGCTCCGCTATTATCGTTTTTTCAAGTTCCGACTGTACTTTTTTAATATCACGAATCATGTAGGAATATTTCAGATTTGCAAAATTGGATACAAAATTGAATGTCCACCACATGCTTTCTCGTGAAAACTTCCTGATATCACCTTTGGTAAATGGTTCGGGAATTGAAGTGGCACAGACATATATCGGCACATAGCAGGTAAAATATGTGTCGTCAACGCCAAACCAGCAGATACCACCGACATCATCAGGTAACCAGGAACGCATCTGGCCAATGTATGAAAAAGTTGTATTGCTCGTTGATATAGGCCTTTCCCATGAATATTTATCGTCTCCCTTTTCCCATGAAAGTGGTCGCCAGCGGTTTGGATCTCCATAAGGGCCGGCTTCTAATCCTTTAGTCATATCAAAAGGTGTGTTTTCATAATGATCTCTGATCAGATCAATAATATCTTCGAGAGATAATTTATTGTCCGGTTTTATCCAAAGAGGATAAGGTTCGGCATTTTCCACACCACGATGGTAATCGGGAGATAATCCAAGCGAAGGGGCAGCCCTGTTGAACATGCTCCACACCCTTGTTTCGCAATACTTCAAACGATCGGGTGAAGGAGGGTTGTAAATTTCATTAAAGCAAAACGGCTTATCTGATGCAGGGTCATAGTATCCTTTTTCGACGGCAAATTTTATTACGTTCTCCGAATAGAGACAATTATCGGGATCATCTAAAGGAAATTCACTGATCCTTGCCATATTTGCATGGGCTGAGATATATCCGTCAGGGATTTTAACCGCAACCCAGACAGCGCCTTCGCCACCATCGCCGGTGCCAATCATCTCAAGTATCCATGCCTCATTCGGGTCAACAATGGAAAAAGATTCGCCTTCGCTGCCATAGCCAAATTCATCGACAAGCGACGTCATAACCAGGATAGCTTCTCTTGCGGTTTTTGCCCTTTCAAGCGCAAGTTTCATCAGATGCCAGTATTGTAGAAATTTCGAGTGATTCCATAATTCTTCCCTTCCTGTAAAAGTTGTCTCGCCTATTGCCAACTGATGCTCGTTCATCTGAAAACCAATTACTGCAAAAGTATGTGATACCTGCGGTATCTTTCCCTCCACACCATTCCTGCCACTTTTGAAGCTCAGCGAATCACCAGGTTTATGATCTTCGGCAGGACTGTTGGTTAATCTGTAAAGCCACTCACCGTCGTTGGTATAAATTAGAAAACTTGAACCGTCCTTTGAAGCGCCTTTGGTAACTATCAAATTTGTACAGGCAAAGCTTGAAAACGCAGTATTGAACAGAATGAATATTACAAATAATATAATTTGTCGTTTCATAATTCAGTAATTGTAACTAATCAATTTATAAATCAATTCCTGTTCTGGGAAATAAAAAGGCTAAAGGCTAAAGTGAAAAGGCTAAAGGCTAAAGTAAAAAGGTTAAAGGCTAAAGTGGAAAGGCTAAAGGCTAAAGTAAAAAGACAAAACCTCTATTTCCCCTACAACCGAAGGGCGTCCGTACGAAGCAAAGCAAGTCCGTATGGATGGATTTCCTTTATATCCTTAATGACTTTCCCCGATGACTTTAAATTTATCTCCCGTATCCTTGACAATTCTTCTGTACCATTCCTCGCCGTAACCGGGTTGTTTAAGGTGCGGGTTCTGATGTCCGGGCTTAGGTGTTTTTACGTTTCCATCCATAAATTTCATAAACAGATAATGATAAAAATCTTTCCATTCGTAAACCAACCTGTCGCCTGTGCTTGTTGAATAGTCGGTAAGAAAATTTACAGCGAGCTTAGGATTTTTATCGTATAAAACCTTTGCTCTTTCATCGATAACAGGAGTTAATATTATAAATTCTTCTTCATACATTTTTTGTTTTGCAGCCACTTCGGGATGAATAAGACTATAGCGTGTATAAACAAAATTTGACACTTGGTTGAAAACCCAGAAAGCAGCGTCATCAGACCAGCGCATCATTGTTCCGTTACCTTTTGCGTAAGTATGAGGAGCTTTGGTGATGCAACAATACATTGGCGCATAAACCGAACTTGCCGCATCATCAACACTAATCCAGAATATTCCTCCTATCGGGTCGGGCAGCCAGTTACGCGCCTGTGCAATAAAAGAAAATCCTGTTTGTTGTGTTGCTGTTGCTCTTTCGTTACAATACCCGACATCGTCAAGTTTCCATGTTAATGGCCTCCAGCGGTAGGGTTTACCAAACGGACCGGCTCCAATATCATTTCTCATATCCAGCTCGGTGCCTTCAAGATGGTTGCGCATAAATCCGAACATATCCTCAAGACTGACCTTTTTATTTGGTTTTACCCATAAAGGCATTCTGTTAGTGGCATAATGATCAACATTTTCGTCACCGTTCGGTAGTGTTTTTGCATGTTCGATATTTCCTTTTACATATTCCCAGTATTGGTCCATCCCGTCAGTAACATCGTTAAACATTGCCCAGACACGGATTTCACAAAAACGAGCGCCGCCAAAATCTACCGGGGCATAAGTGTCGGAGAAGCTAAAATTTTCATCTTTACCTGTGAAATATCCCTTATCGCGAGCGAAAGAAATAACATCAGCGGCATATACTGTTTCAATGTCAGGATCAAAAATTTTATCAATCTGATCGGAGCTTATCGAAGTTTTTTCGTTGGCAAGCGGGAATGTGGTTATTCTTGCCTGGTTTGCATGAGCCGAAACATAACCATCGGGTATGCGGCGGGCAACCCATACGGCGCCTTTGTATCCTTCACCTTTGCCAATCAAATCAAGAATCCAAACTTCATTAGGATCGGAAATTGAAAATGATTCGCCCACACTGTAGTATCCGTATTCAGTCATAAGTTCGTGAATTGTTTTAATAGCTTCCCTTGCATTTTTTGCTCGCTGCAGTGTAATGTAAAACAAGCTACCATAATCCATAATTGCGCCCGTCTGGTTGCCAAGTTCCGAACGTCCGCCATAAGTTGTTTCACCTATCGAAAGCTGGAATTCGTTCATATTACCAACAACATTGTAAGTTTCCGGAACTTGTTTTATCTTGCCTAAAAATTTACCTGTATCCCATTCAAAAACATCCAACATCGAGCCTTCAGGCCATTTTGCAGCATCCCAGTGATACAATTCGCCGTACAAAACATGAGAATCGGCCGCAAAGGAAATCATGGTAGAACCGTCAACCGAAGCGCCTTTGGTGATCAGGAAGTTTGTGCATGCATTTGTTATGCGACCTGTTCCAAGCAGAAGTGTAAAAATTGTAAAACCAATCAGTAAAATCTTCTTTTTCATAATTCAAGTTAAGTTAGTTTATAATTAAAAAATTTTGGTTCGCAAAAATAAGAGAAAAATAAAATATGTAAAGGTTTAAATAAAAATATAATTTTACTGCCCTGATGAATAACAGAATCAAAGCCCATTTTTCGCTTATTGCCGCCAGCATGATTTTCGGGGCAAATTACTGGATAGCTAAAGGCTTGATGCCGGATTACCTCAGTCCGGAACAAATTGTGCTTTTAAGGATTACCGGCGCTTTTTTATTATTTTATGTGTTTTCAATCTTTACAGGAAACGAAAAAGTTCTTAAAAAAGATCTCTTGAGAATAGCAGTCGCAGCATTATTCGGAATTTCGCTGAATCAGTTGCTTTGTTTTAAAGGTTTAAATCTTACCACACCGGTGGACATGGCAATAATCCATGTATCCAACCCAATATTTGTTTTAGTTTTTGCTGCATTTATGATAAAAGAAAAAGTAACTTTTATCAAAATCACCGGAATATTACTCGGAGCAACCGGAGCGGTAATACTAATACTTTATCGCGGGGAAATATCATTTTCTTCCGATACCTTTACCGGAAACTTTTTGGCGCTGCTGAATACTCTTGCGTATGCTGTGTATATTGTGCTTATCAAACCGGTGATGGCGCGTTATAAACCTGTTACAGTGATGAAATTGGTATTTCTTTTCGGATTTATTTTTATTCTTCCAATAACCCTGAATTCGATTTTTTCAGTACAGTGGAACAAGCTCGATACGGAAAACTGGTTATCGCTGTTATATGTGGTTATTGCAACAACATTTCTCGCTTATCTTCTCACAATTTATGCGTTAAAATATGTCGAGGCAAGCGTTGCAAGTTTTTATATTTATCTGCAACCGGTAATTGCAACAATCATAGCTTTAGGGTTGGGGAAACAGTTTTTTACAATTACAAAAGCCCTTGCTGCTTTGCTAATTTTCGGAGGAGTTTATCTTGTGAGCAGAAGGCAAAAGAATAGTTCAGAGCAGGTGACGGAAAGGAAGTAAAATCCATTCAAAAAATTTCTGAATTGCAGGGCGTTGTTTCCATACTTCATAATTAAAAGGTTCACAATGAGTGATGGTTTCCTTAATGTGTTTTTTTACCAATGCAACAATTTCAGTATTTGTTCCAAACAGCGCAATCTCGTGCATATACCTGAAACTGCGGTAATCAAAATTGCTGCTTCCTATCGAAAATATTTTATTATCCACCAGAAGGATCTTTGCATGAAGATTATATGGCGTAAAGTACAGAACCTTAATGTTTCTTGTATGGAGCATCTCAAGATAGCGCCCGTGTAAAATGTTAATCATTCGTACGTCCGACTGTTTTGGAATTATTACTTTTACTTCGACACCACGTCTGGCGGCATCAATAAGATTTTTTCGCAGGAGAAAACCCGGAAGAAAATACGGGGTTTCAATCACAATTTCCCTGGTTGCATTTTTAATCAAATCTTCGTAACGTCCTTTAATCTTCTGGTGGGTAATAGACGGCACATCCCTGACAATTTCAATGTTTTGGTACCAAAGTTTTTGTATGAGCGATCTTTTATATCTGATATATTTATTGTAAATTTTGAAGTCATCAAAAAAGACTTTTTTTAAAACCAGGCATATACCACCCGACATCCTTATCATACTTTCGCGCCATATCATATTGTAATCTGTCAGATTAGAAGAACCTAAGTAGGAAATATTATCATCGATCAAAAGTAATTTTTTGTGATTCCGGCGATGGCTTCTTGTAAACATATCAATATTTATCTTGATCTTTTCAAAAAATCTTACCTCGCCCCCGTATTTTTTAAGTTCATCAAAAAAATTATCTGGTATTGAACTGCCCCAGGAGTCAATCAAAACTTTGACCTCAACACCCTCTTTTGCCTTATTTGTTATTGCATCCCTGAATTTTTTTCCAATTGTATTATTACCGAACTTATAAGTTTCGATGTAAACAAATTTCTTTGAATTTTCAATATCATCAAGCATTGAATTGTAATACTTGATAGGGTCGTCATAAAGTCTGTATTTCGGGCTTTTCTTTTCAGGCATCTGCATATTTTATAAATATTTCAAAAGTAGTAAATATTTTTTTTAATTTAGCAGCCTGAAAAAAAATAATATAATTTCATAAAAAGATAAATATGTTAAATATAGATTGGAAAAACTTACCATTCGGTTATTTCAAAACCGATTACAATGTTCGTTGCTGTTATCGTAACGGCAAATGGGGCAAACTTGAAATCTCCTCATCGGAGTACATTATCATGCATATAGCAGCTACGTGCCTGCACTATGGCCAGGAAGCCTTCGAAGGGATGAAAGCATTCAGAGGTAATGATGGGAAGATACGTGTTTTCCGCTGGGAAGAAAACGCTAAACGTATGCAGAGATCCGCCGATGGGATAATGATGGCAAAAGTGCCGCTTGATATTTTTAAAGAAGCGGTTTATAAAGCCATTAAACTTAATGAAAAATATATTCCTCCTTACGGGCTTGGCGCATCTCTTTATGTCAGGCCATTATTGATTGGAACAGGGGCGGAGGTTGGAGTTAAACCAGCAAAGGAATATATGTTTATGGTATTTGTCGGCCCGGTTGGCCCGTATTTTAAAGAAGGATTTACTCCTGTGCAAATCCAACTGGTGCATGACTACGATCGTGCAGCTCCTTTAGGAACCGGACACATCAAGGTTGGCGGCAACTATGCTGCAAGTCTTAAAGCCGGCCAGCGCGCTCATGATGAAGGTTTTGCTTCATGTTTGTTTCTCGATGCCAAAGAAAAAAAATATATCGATGAGGCAGGCCCGGCAAATTTCTTTGGCATAAAAGGTAATAAATACATTACTCCGGCGTCGCATACAATTCTTCCCTCAATTATAAATATGAGCCTTCGTCAGCTTGCCGGAGATATTGGGCTTGAAGTTGAAAAACGCCAGGTAACAGTTGAAGAATTATCAGAGTTTGATGAAGTAGGAGCATGTGGAACGGCTGCTGTGATATCGCCAATCGGAAAAATAGTTGATCGCGAAAACGGTAAAGTTTACGAATATTGTAAAGATGGAAAAGCAGGCCCTATCAGCACAAAACTTTACAAAAAACTACGGGCGATACAGGAAGGCGAAGAAGAAGATATTCACGGATGGAACTTGATTATTGAATAATTATTTTTTCAGACAGCATTATTTGTTCCATCTTTTTTTGCAGCTTAAAAGCTTTTTCCCTGGCTTTGTCTGCAAAATCCTTCCCGGCAGATGCGTAAATAATGCTTCTTGAAGAATTGACCAACAATCCGCAGTTTTTGTTCATTCCGTGATTTGCAACATTTTCAAGGCTTCCGCCCTGTGTTCCGATACCGGGAATAAGTAAAAAATGATCAGGAATAATTTGTCTTATATTTTTAAGCATTTCGGCTTTCGTGGCTCCAACCACATACATCAAATTTTCCTTACTGCCCCATTGTTTGGATTTTTCGATAACAGATTCGAAAAGATATTTCCCGTCATCAGCATTTTTTAAAAATTGAAAATCAAACGCCCCCTGATTAGATGTTAAAGCAAGTAAAATCGCCCATTTTCCCGATATTTTCAAAAACGGTTTAACGGAGTCTTCACCCATGTATGGCGCAACGGTGATGGCATCGAAACCGAGTCCGTCAGGTTTTGGAGCCAGAAATGCCCTGGCATAACGTTCCGATGTATTCCCGATATCTCCCCGTTTTGCATCGGCAATCGTGAAAACTTCGTTTTTAAAATTCCCAAGGTATTCAATTGTTCTTTCAAGGCTTTTCCATCCTCCCGAACCATGGCTTTCGTAAAATGCAATATTGGGTTTATAGGCAACTGTTAAATCTATTGTAGCGTCTATAATTTGCTTGTTAAATTCAAAAACAGGGTCATTTGATTTTAACAGATGAGACGGAATTTTCTTTATATCGGTATCAAGGCCAATACAAAGAAATGACCTCTTTTTTTTGATGTTTTCAAAAATTTCCCCGTAATTCATGGATTATTTAAAGATATTAATTGTGAGTCCACTCCGAAAAGTTGTAAAAATGAAATTAGCCACAGATTCACAGATTTATATAAAAATTAAATCTGTGAT
>CBDUSJ010000110.1:0-7740 GCA_965369845.1 uncultured bacterium
TGCCAAGTCTTTATCTAACATCACCTGCACGCCACGAAAAGTAAAAATGCGGATTTGAATATCATCTGTTTTTATTATTTCATTCATAATTTATAACCCATTTTTAAAAGATGGGCATTCACTTTTTTAGTCAAATCTGCAACATCATTGGTAAGTTTTGGCATTGGTGTTTCGTATCGTTCTGCCAGTTCTTTTATCCGTTCGGTCAGTCGGTGGCTAATGGCATCCATTTCGGTTTTTATTTTGGCTTCCATTGTTGCCATCCACTTTTTATCAACCACAAGGGTTTTTATTTCTTCAATGCTGAGTTTAAGATATTGGCTAATGACTTTTACTTCCAGTTCTGCCAAAGCTTTTTTGATGTCGGCTTTCAGTTTGGTTTCTTTTGCCATTAGTTTTTCATATCTTTTGAGCAAATCATACTCTTCCTTTTCTTCCCGAGACAAGGCGTGCCTTGTCTTTACTTCTTTGAGCCTGTTTTTTAATGTGGCTTTTGAAATATTTCCTTTGTCGTTCATAGCCTCAGTAAGTAAACCATCTTCGCCGCCATGTTCTTCACGCATTTCATCCATTTCGGCAATTACACTGTCCAAATCACTTTTTAAATTATCAATTGCATTTTGTTCGGTTTCAAAATATTCCTGAATTATCAACCTTGTCGGAATGAGCTGACCTTGAAGCCCTTCAATACCGGCAATCTCTTTATCTTTAGCCCCTTTCTTGGTGGCTTTTTTAATAAGTCTAATAACAACATTTCCTGCTTTCCAGCCATTGGCTGTAAGTTCATACAAATCATCCTGCATGGTTTCTGCCCAATAATCCATCAGGTGCTGATAAACATCATATTTATCTATCAACTCTTTTCCCTGATAGGTTTTGAGTAGGTCTTCCAAAATTTCTTTAATCACTTTTTTGGGAAAGCAAGTTTCTTCTAATGCTTTTAAATAAACAGTACTTTTTGTTTGCCACTCGGCAAAAACTTTATCCATTTCTTTTGAAAAATTGATAAACTCGGGATGGTTGAATATGGCAGATTTAATTTCATCTTTTGCAACATTCAAATCCCAAAAATTTGGTCTTTTGTTCGGTTTAAACAAATTGTCTTTTAGGCTTGGATATACTTTCCAGTAATTATCTAAATCTTCAATGTCTCTATTAGGTATTCCGCCTTTTAAATGTGCTTCAATATCCTGTATGTCTTCTTTTTCCTGACTGTCAATATATCTTGGGATATTCAGATTGTAATCATTTTTTGCACCCTTGATTTCAGAAAATGGAACTAATCTACTGTATTTTGAAATGGGCAATTGTTTATTAAAAACATCTACAATTTTATAAATGTCCTGCTCGCGCAATCGGTTTTTATTTCCGTCTTTCATAAAACCTTTGCCTGCGTCGATCATAAAAATACCTTTACGGTGCTGTGCATCTTCCTTGTCGATAATGATAATAGAAGCAGCAATACCAGTTCCGTAAAACAAATTTGCGGGAAGACCAATAATCCCTTTTATATAACCTCTGTCAATTATGCTTTTGCGGATTTCGGCTTCTGCATTTCCTCTAAACAATACACCCAAAGGAAGGATAATCGCACCTTTCCCTTTGCTTTTCAGCGATTTTATAAAATGAAGCAAAAAAGCATAATCGCCATTTTTCTTTGGTGGAATTCCAAAGCCTTCAAATCGTTTGTAAATGTCATTTTCAGCATCCAGTCCGTTACTCCAGTTTTTGTTGCTAAATGGCGGATTGGCGACGGCATAATTAAAAGTTTTTAATAATCCCGTTGTATCATCTTTAAATAAAGGGTTGGCAAGTGTGTTGCCTTGCACAATTACAGAGTCAGGATTTCCATGCAGCCACATATTCATAACTGCCAAGGCACGAGTAGCATTGTCATTTTCCTGTCCGTAAATTGAAAGTCCGTGCGGTGATTCATTTGCTGCTTTTAATAATAGAGAACCGGAGCCACAAGTGGGGTCATAAACACTTTCAGATTGGCTTTTTGAATTATTAATCCCAATCACTTTAGCCATAATCCTTGAAACTTCGGCAGGTGTATAAAATTGTCCTTTGCTTTTCCCGCTTTCGGTAGCAAAGTGACGCATTAGATATTCATAGGCATCACCGAGAATATCATCATTCTCTGCCCGGTTCCCACTAAAATCCAAAGCTTCATTTTCAAAAATCTCAATCAGGTTGCTCAACCGGTCAACTTTGTCTTTTCCCTCTCCTAACTTTTCATTATTATCAAAGTCGGCAACGGTGATAATTCCATTCAAGTCGTTTGCTTTTGCAAGCTCGCCGATAATTATATTGATTTTATCACCAATGTCGGATTGACCTTTAAGTTTTATCATGTCTTTGAAGCTTCCACCTTCGGGAATTTCAACTAAGGCGCCGCCTTTGTCGGACACATATTTCATAAAAAGCAAAACCAATACATAATCTTTGTACTGGCTTGCATCCATGCTTCCTCTTAATTCGTCACAGCTTTTCCAAAGTGAGCTATATAATTCTGATTTTTTTATTGCCATCTATTTTTGGTTTCCTTTATTCATTATTAAATTCTTTTATCTTTTACAGTTTCTACCGAGCGTTGGCAAAAAATAGCTATTTTGGTTTTTTAGGGTTGGCATTTTGCGTGTCGGCAAAAACCAAATCCCGAAAAATCAGGACAAGTTGTGATATTTGTGCGTGGGTTTTTCAATTCGTTATTTTTCTCGTTTCATTCATAGCTCGGTTTTCATTTTTGCATTACCTCCAACGTAATAGTGTTTTATTAATCGTCCCGCCAAAAGTAATGAAAGAAATTAATACGAAAGAAAAAATTTGAAAACACCATGAAAAAAAACAATGAGGGGAATTATTAATAAAATCAATCAAACCGGTGGATTGGATAATGATGTAAGGTTAGGTATTCTTTGTTGTTATTTTTATTTGGTTTATAACGGACAGCTATAAATACTGGCGGGTAATTTATTGCACTTTCCTATCTTGTAACATTGCGCTTATTATTTGTAATAACTTTCAAATTTATGCATCCCGCCCGCTTGAATTTATAGCATGTTGTGTGCTTGCTATTTTTTCCGAATTAATTGTATCTTATATTTATCAAATTGATTGTCCTTACTCACAATTTTTAAATTCTCAATCAATGCCTGTGCTATAATAATTCTATCAAAAGGGTCTTGATGATGAAATTCGAGATTAGCGTTCTTAAGAATATGTTTTGTGGTTATTGGCAAAAGTTCAAATCCGGTATCTTCTATTATTTGAAATATAGTTTCCAAATCGGAATTCAAATCCAGACGTCCTAATGAATGTTTAATAGCTATCTCCCAATATGTTGCAAGACTAACATAACAATTATTTCCTTTATCTTCTATGATTTGCTTTGTTTTTATCGGCAATTTGTTATTATCAGTAACAAACCAAATTAAGGCATGAGTATCAATCAATAAATCCATTACATGTATTCTTTAAAACTATCAATTGGATCATCAAAATTATCCTTCATGCTAATCAGTCCCTTAGCTTTACCGGGTATCCTTTTTTTATTGTTATCTGACTTTTTCATTGATTTATATTTAAGAAAATCAATGAAGTCAGATACTTCTGATTTTAAAATTAAAGGTAATCCTGATAATTTTGTATAAAGTTGAATATCAGTCATAATATTTTTATTATTTATTCAAAGGCACGAAATTTCATCAGTTTTTATTAAATTAATTTAGCAGTGTTGTCTGTTTAGCTTGCACAAAACGTAATAGTGTTTTATTAATCGTCCCGTCAAAAATAATAAAAGAAATTGAAACTAAAAGAAAAAATGTGAAAATAGGCTAAATATTATTTTGATGTGCCGGAAGTAAAAATGTTTTATAATATCTTTAAGCAACATTACTCGGTTAACTATCGGCATCAAAAAAAAGCAATCATTATATTTCAGAAATTTCTCCTTCTTTCTTCTCTCCAAAATCCATACGGACTACGTGTCATAAGGTTTTGGGATAGCGGGGGATATCAGTTCTACTAAGGTTTGGAAGCTGGAAATCCATGCGGACTAATGATACGAAGTGAATCCGTATGACTAAAAGAAATCCGTATGGATGGACTTCGTGTTGTAAGGTTTTTAATTCTATTGTGAAAACAATCGATTAAACAAAAATCTTATCTACTTCCCCAACCTTAGTACAAAATCCACACCCCATGAAGTAACTAACCTTACGATCCGTAGTCCGTATGAAGCGAAGCAAATCCGTACGACCGAAGGGAGTCCGTCTGGATGGATTACCTTATTTGCATTGATAAAGCGTTTGGAACTATTCGCAATCATAGTAGCTAATTCGATTTCCGAAATATCGGGAGAACGAGTAACAAGAAAATGTATATGTTCAGAATCCATACGGACAAGTTTGGCATAAATAGCTTTTATTTCATTTCAAGCACATCAAAATAATATTTAGCCCCTTCAACCTTTCAACTCTTAAACTTTTCAACTCTTCAACCCTTCAACTTTTCAACCTTTCAACCCTTCAACCATACAACTTTTCAACCCTTCAACTTTTTAAAATGATTATAAATTTCAATTTTGATCTGTTTTGTTTAAAAGGTCTGTTATATTTGCGAAACGAATATTAAAAACGTGCTACAATAATTAATTACAATTAATAAAATTTTCGTGAAAGATATTAAATATGTGATTTTGTTATTCTTTTTAATTCTGATTTTGCCAAACTGCCGGAATTCAGAGGAAAAAAATATTTGTGATAAGGGTCGCACAATTCGTGATATGTTGGGGAGAGAGGTAAAAATCCCGGAACAGACAGAAAGGATAATAGCGCTTAATGCAGGTATGTTAAGATTTATCACATGGCTTGATGCAACAAATTATATTATTGGCGTGGAAGGTAACGAAAAAAGAAGGCATATCCCGTACCTTTACGCTTATCCTGAGTTGCGTGATTTACCCCGTATCGGCACAAAAAACCAGGCTGAACCGGAGCTGATCATTTCTCTGAAACCGGATGTGATCCTCTCAACATACATTAATGCAGGCGAGGCCGAAAGGCTCCAGGAAAAAACCGGCGTACCTGTTATTGCCGTGAAATATGGAAATTTTGACAATGAAATTGATACTGTTTATACCGCTTTAAGGTTTATTGGAAAATTACTTAACAAGGAAAACAGAGCTGAAGACCTGATTGATTTTATCAACGAAACAATTAATGACCTTAGAAACAGGGCTGTTCGTAGTAAAGAAAATTACAAGCCCTCAGTTTATATTGGAGGTATTGCCTACAGAGGTTCGCACGGCATTACTTCTACCGAACCGCGTTATCCATCTTTTAGTTTTCTTAATGCCAAAAATGTGGCCGGTGAACTGAAACCGGTAATAACTTCACCGCGCAGTGTAATGATGAATGCTTTTATTGATAAAGAACAACTGATTGAATGGAACCCTGAATATGTTTTTTTAGATGGCGGAAGTTTTTTTGCATTAGGAAATAAATTAATTAACGATGAATGGATGTCATATCTGAAAGCCTTCCGAAATGGGAGAGTTTACATAGTGTTTCCTTACAATTGGTACTCTACAAATTATTCCACAATACTCGTAAATTCCTATTTTATTGGCAAAGTTCTTTATCCTGACAGCTTTTCTGATGTCGATTTTGAAAAGAAAGCAGACGAAATTTATTCTTTTATTCTTGGAAAAAAGATTTATAAAGAAATGAAGGAACGGTATGGGTCTTGTCGAAAACTAAAGATTGATGAACAATTCTAATAAAGTTTATAGATTTTATCAAAAGTATAATTTCAGGAAGAGATTATTTTTGGTAGTTACTGCAATACTTCTTGTAGTTTTTACATACATTGGTATTGTTCATGGTATTGTAAAGCTTAGCTTCAGCGAAGTGTTGGCTGTGTTTTCAGGGAATGGGAATTTGCTTTCGGAACAGATAATTTTAAATATACGCCTTCCGAGAGTTTTATCGGCAATAGTTGCAGGAGCTGCGTTATCTGTTGCCGGGGCGGCAATGCAGAGTATTTTGAGGAATCCGCTTGGTTCGCCTTTTACTCTTGGAATATCCAATGCGGCAGCTTTTGGCGCTTCTGTTGCTGTTATTATTTTTGGCGCCGGCAGCATGCAAAGCAGTCAAAGCGACGCCGTTCTGTTATTTAATCCATACCTGATAACAATTTCAGCCTTTGCAAGTAGCCTTGCTGCTACCCTGATAATTCTTGCGGTTATAAAAATCAGGAACGCCGGCCCCGAAACAATGATACTTACAGGAATTATGACGGGAGCATTATTTATGGCAGGAACAACGGCTCTGCAATATTTTGCCGATGATGTGGAAATTGCCGCCATAGTTTTCTGGACTTTCGGGGATCTTGGACGGGCAGACTGGAGAGAATTTTTTATTTTATTGCTGGTTGTGATACCTGCCTTTTTATATTTTCTTTTTAACCGCTGGAATTATAATGCCCTGGATGCCGGTGATGAGACTGCGCACAGCCTTGGGGTAAATGTCAGTAAAACAAGGATTACCGGTATGTTGGTGGCTTCTTTATCTACGGCAATTGTAGTGTCATTTTTTGGCATAATTGCATTTGTGGGGCTGGCTGTGCCCCATATCGTAAGAACAATAACCGGCCCTGATGAAAAAACACTTATCCCGGCTTCGGCGCTTTTCGGAGGATTATTTTTGCTTGTTTCGGATTTTGCAGCGAGAGCAATTTTATCGCCGGTTATTCTGCCTGTGGGTATTCTTACATCATTTATCGGAGCGCCTCTGTTTTTGTTTTTGCTGATTAACAGAAAAAGGAGGTCGGTATGGTAAAGATAAATAATCTTAATTTTTCATACAGTAAAAAACCGGTTTTAAAATATTTGAATGCAAAGATTAATGAAGGTGACTTTATCGGAATTATCGGTCCGAACGGTTCTGGAAAAAGTACTTTACTGCGGTGCATAGACGGTATTCTGCCGGTGAACACAGGAACAATATTTATTGATAATACCGATATCAGACATTACAGCAGGAATAAGTTGTCAAGGAAAATTGCCTTTGTCCCTCAGCATGAAAATCAGGTTTTTGCCCCCACAGTTTACGACACAGTACTACTTGGAAGGAAACCTTATATAGGATGGGCTCCGCGAAAAGCAGATCATAAAATTACAATTGATGTAATTCAACAACTTGATCTTGAAGAAATTTCACTCGAGTGCATTAACGAACTTAGCGGAGGACAAAGGCAGAGAGTTTTTATTGCCAGAGCGCTTGCTCAACAACCCGAAATTCTCTTGATGGACGAGCCATCTGCCAACCTTGATCTGAAACACCAGCTTGAAGTTTTTGAAATACTTAAAAAGCTTGCTTCCGATGGGATAACTATTGCTGTTGCTCTTCACGATCTTAATCTTGCAGCCAAATACTGCGAGTCGTTGCTGATGTTGAACGAAGGTGAAGTGTTCGCTTCCGGCGGGAAAAATATTCTTACAAGCGAAAATATTGAAAAATTGTATGGGGTAAAAGTCAGAATTATTAATACAAACGGGGATTTTATAATTATTCCTGAAAAACCGTTAAAATAAAGTAAATAATCAGTACTTAGAGTGCCTAAAGTTTAGAGTGCCTAAAGTAAAAAGTGCCTAAAGTTAATTAAATTGGATAATGAAATGAGTCCGGTCTAAAAAGCTTGTGTGACCTAACCCTCTCCTGCAGTAATGGTGCT
>CBDUSJ010000111.1:0-7738 GCA_965369845.1 uncultured bacterium
GGCTCTTGAATATTTTAACAAATCCCTTGATTTTTTGAAAAACACAAATAATATCCGCGCAATATCGATGTTGTACAATAATATCGGCACAGTTTATAATTTTAATATTGAGCACGAAAAAGCCATCAAATATCTTCTTAAAGCTTATGATTGTTACATTGAATTGGATAACCTGTATAACCTGTCGATTGTCATGCAAAATATCGGTGAAACTTATCTCAATCTCAATAACTTCGATGATGGTTTTAAATATTTGAATAGAAGTCTTGAAATTGCAAAAGCCGAAGGTTTTCTTATTACCCAGAAAAATGTTTATGCGGTTTTAAGAAATCATTACAAAACATTAAATAATTATAATAAAGCTTACGAATACCAGCAAAAATATTACTCTATAAAAGACTCTATATTTACCCTTGAAAAAGACAAACAATTAATTGAACTTCAAACACAATATGAAACTGAAAAAATGGATGAGGCAAACTGTTTGCTTACAGAAAAAGTAAAAAACCGCGAACTTGAGACAGCAAGACAAAAAAGGATTAGTTACTTGTTGCTTGCTCTGATTGGACTAATCCTGATAAGTGCAATAATATCACTTTACGCATTGATAAAAGTAAGAAAAGCCAACCGGCTCTTAAAACAAAACAAAGAAAAACTTGAAAAACTAAATACAGAGTTAAATACATCTAAAAAGAAAACAGAGGAAGCGCTAAGTTTTAAAAGCGAATTTTTGGCTAACATGAGCCATGAGATCCGTACTCCGCTGAATATTATTCTCGGATTCACCAATATTCTCAGAAAACAGATAAGCGATAAAAAATTCTCTTCATATCTCGAATCAATCGAGTCCAGTAGTAATAATCTGATGATGCTTCTGAATGATATTCTTGATATGTCGAAAATTGAAGCAAGCCGGATAATACTAAAACCTGTAGAAATAAATATCATGGCTTTTTTAGATGAGTTGAAAAATATATTTTCTCTTAAATCGGAAGAAAAAAATATTCAATTTATAATTGATACGGATGATATTTTGCCACAAAAAATTGTGTTGGATGAGATAAGATTACGTCAGATACTTTTTAACATACTCGGAAATGCCATTAAATTTACATCAAAGGGATATGTAAAACTTAGTGTTAAAACCCAGTCCAACGAATTTATTTCGGTCGATTCAGAGGAAGAACAAAAAGCCGATATAATTTTTATTGTTGAAGATACCGGCATAGGTATTCCCCCCGGGCAAAAAGAAATGATATTTGAATCATTCAGACAGATAAAAGAACAAGATGAGAGAAAATTTGGAGGCACAGGACTGGGATTGCCCATTTCAAAACGACTGACAGAAATTATGGGTGGAGAAATTTACCTGGAAAGTGATAATAAAAAGGGAAGCAAATTTTTTGTACATTTCAGGGATGTTGTTGTAAAATATGATTTTGCCCCGGTTGATGAAAATAATTCTTTAAGTTCGATCTTCGATATAACAAATATTGAATTTCAGGATTGTGTTTTGTTGATAGCCGATGATGAAAAATTGAACAGGGAACTTATTGTAGCCTGTTTTGAAAATACAAATGTAAAAATTATTGAAGCAAAAAACGGGAAAGAAGCTGTCGAAGCGACAAAACAATACAATCCGAATATTATTTTAATGGATTTGAACATGCCTGTAATGGATGGTTTTGAAGCTACCCGGATTTTAAAAAATGAAAAATCACTTAAAAAAATTCCTGTTTTAGCTTTTACTGCTTCTTATTACGAATCGGATCTTTTTGATAAAGAAAGAAAAATGTTTGCAGGCTTTGTTTTAAAACCGGTTTATGTGCCCGACCTTCTTGAAGAAATTGCAAAATATTTGCCTCACAAAAGAAAGGAAACAATTAGCGATTCGGAAGATAATCTGCCGGTTTATTTATCAAAACAAAAAATAACTATTGACCAAAAATTAATTGACGAATTAAAAAAAGAATTCATTGATGAGTGGAAAACGGTTTCTGAGTCTAATTCGATGAGTAAAATTTATGAATTTGCCAATCGTCTCAGGTTTTTTTGTAAAGAGAACAACATACAATCTGTTTTAAATTATGCTGACGAACTTAACAATTACACCCAGAGTTTCGATATTGAAAAAGTCGAAAAACTTTTAGTTAAATTCCCGTCAGTAATTGATAATCTGATGAATAATAAAACTAATTAATAAAATGCAGAAAGAGAATATCAAGCACAAAATATTGGTCGTTGACGACATCGCAAAAAATATCCAGATTATCGGGAATATTCTTTTAGGCGAAAAATACGATGTTTCATTTGCCCTAAGCGGAGAAGATGCAATAAAACTTGTCCACAAAGAAAAGTTCGATCTAATACTTTTGGACATAATAATGCCCGGGATGAACGGATTTGAAGTTTGCACTAAAATTAAGTCTGATCCGGAAACGAATAATATCCCGATAATTTTCCTTACCGCAAAATCAGATACCGATAGTATTGTCAAAGGCTTTAAAATCGGTGGACAGGATTACCTTACCAAACCATTCAATGAAGATGAATTACTTGCGAGAGTTAACACACAGCTTCAGCTTAAATCACAACAGGAACAATTGAAATCGATAAACGAGGAACTTGAAGTGAAAGTAAAACGAAGAACCTTTGAGCTGGAACAAGCCAATAAAAAACTTGCTTTGCTCGATAATGCAAAAAACACGTTTTTAAAACTTATCAACCACGAATTGCGAACTCCTCTAAATGCAATTAACGGTTTTATTGAAATACTTTATCCCTCGTTAAAATCGACTGAGCATAAAGAGTCGATAAATTATCTGAAAAAATCATCCGACCGTTTAATCGATTTGTCTGATACTGCTTTGCTAATCACCGAATTGCAACTTGGACAATACAGTTACCAATTCAAAGACGTCCTTATCAATCAACTTGTTGATGATATTTTTATTATTATCTCCGAAAGGGTGATAGAAAAAAACATTACAATAAGAAAAAAATTTGATACGGATAATTTGCATATCTCCTGTGATTACGAATTGATAAAAAACTGTATAAAGAAAATTTTAATAAACGCAATTGCTTTTTCCGGAAACAACTCTGAAATAATTTTAAATTCATGGAAAAATAAAAATGAGATATGTTTTGAAATTATTGATAATGGCCCTGGATTTTCGGAAGATAATTTTAGTAATTTTTTTGAGTTTTTCCAAAAGGATGAAATAAATTTTAATAAAGAAGGATTTGGACTTGGGCTGGCTACCGTAAAACTGATAATGGATATTCACGGAGGCAGGGTCAACATTAAAAACAGGGATGAAGGCGGCGCTGTAGTGCAACTTTTTTTTCTGATTTAAAATGTGAGATTTTATTTTGTTTATAAAAAAATTTAATTCTACTTTTGCAGCCCCATTTTTAGAAGGGGTATATTTAGGATTTGAAACAACAAAAAATAAATGGATACTTTAAGTTATAAAACAATAAGCATCACTAAAGAAGATGCAAAGCAACAAAAAGAATGGATTTTGATTGATGCGGAAAACGAGGTCTTAGGCCGTTTAGCGTCAAAAGCAGCTTTGGTGCTGAGAGGGAAAATAAAGCCCTGTTACACACCACACGTCGATTGTGGCGATTATGTCGTAATTATTAATGCTGAAAAAGTTCGCCTTACAGGTAAAAAATGGTCTGATAAAAAGTACATCCGTCATTCAGGCTATCCGGGAGGACAAAAGGTTCTTACAGCAACACAAATGAAACAAAAAAAACCTGCTGCAATTATCGAACATGCGATAATAGGAATGTTACCCAAAAACAGGTTGGGGAGCCAGCTTTTCAGAAACTTGCACGTTTATATTGGTCCGGAACACAAACATGAAGGACAAAAACCCAGAAAAGTTAATCTTAACGAAATTAAATAAAAAATGGAAATTGTTAATACCTTAGGCAGAAGAAAAACTGCAATTGCACGTGTTTATATGAAACCTGGCAATGGAAAAATTATTGTTAATAAAAAAAAATACAACGAATATTTTCTCACTCCAACTCTTCAGTATATTATTCGTCAGCCGTTGGAATTAACCAATAATCTTGATAAATATGATATAACTGCCAATCTTGACGGAGGTGGCACCAACGGTCAGGCCGAAGCCCTCATGCTTGGAATTTCACGCGCTCTGTGCATATTCGACATCGAGAACCGTCCGACACTCAAAGCCAAAGGAATGATGAGGAGAGACCCGAGAATGGTTGAACGTAAAAAACCGGGACAGAAAAAAGCCCGTAAAAAATTCCAATTCAGCAAACGTTAATCCCGATAAAAAAAAGATATGTTTAGCATCTAAATCAGTAAGACTTCAGTTTTATCTGAGCTACTTATTGATTGCTTAAACAGAAAGTAAACATTAAAATTAATATTAAATGCCAAGAACAAATTTCGACGAACTGTTAGATGCGGGTGTCCATTTTGGCCACCTGAAAAGAAAATGGAATCCAAACATGGCTCCTTATATTTTTATGGAGCGTAACGGAATTCACATTATCGACCTTTATAAAACCGCAGCAAAAATTGAAGAAGCAGCTTCTGCAATAAAGCAGATTACCCACTCAGGAAAGAAGATTCTTTTTGTGGCAACTAAAAAACAGGCTAAAGAAATAGTTGCGGAAAAAGTTAAAAGAATAGGAATGCCTTACGTTACAGAGCGATGGCCTGGTGGTATGCTTACAAATTTTGCAACAATTCGCAAGGCAGTACGAAAAATGTCATCCATCGATAAAATGATGAAAGACGTAACTTTTACAAATCTTTCAAAGAGAGAAAGACTTCAGATTATTCGTGAAAGAGCTAAACTCGAGAAAAACCTCGGTAGCATTTCCGATTTGAACAGGCTTCCATCTGCAATTTTTATTGTTGACATTTTGAAAGAGAATATCGCTGTTGCGGAAGCAAAAAAACTAAACATTCCCACTTTCGCAATTGTTGATACAAATTCCGACCCGAAACTTGTCGATTTCCCGATACCTGCCAACGACGATGCGTCAAAATCAATTGCTCTTATCATAGAAATTATGGTAAAAGCTGTTGAGGAAGGTAATATGGAAAGAAAAATGGACAGAGACAAACGTATAAAAGAAGAAGAACAAGAAAGGGAAGAAGCTATAAAAATTAGGACCCGGGAAAAAGAGGAAATAGAGCCCGACCATGAAGAAAAAGAAACCGAAAGTTACAAAAATGAAGAAAAAATAATAACAAAAGTAAAACCCGGCGCTGATAAGAAAGCTGTTGCAACACACGAAAAAAGACCTCGTCGCAGGCGCACTTCAATAAGAAAAAAATAATAATTCAAATTTATAAAAAATGGCAAAAATTACTGCTGCTGAAGTAAACAAACTCAGAAAACAAACCGGTGCAGGTATGATGGATTGTAAAAAAGCCCTCGTTGAATGCGACGGCAATTTTGAAAAAGCCATTGAGCACCTCCGTAAAAAAGGCGCTAAAGTAGCTGCCAAAAGAGCTGACAAAGAAGCAAGTGAAGGATACGTTATAGCCAAAACAAATGAAGAAAAAAATTTCGGTACAATCCTGATGGTTAATTGCGAAACTGATTTCGTGGCTAAAAATGAGAGTTTCGTAAATTTTGTTACCCGACTTTCCGATATTGCAATTTCGTTGAAACCTGCAAATCTCGATGCTTTAAAAATCAGCGATATGAATGGCTTTACAGTTGACCAAACATTGACCGAACTTATTGGAAAAACCGGTGAAAAAATGACGCTTGCAGCTTACGAATTTATCGAAGCACCAAGGGTAGCTGCATACAATCATCAGGGCAATCGCCTTGCAACATTACTGGGAATGAACAAAACCGATGTGGAAAATATTGATGAAATAGGACATGAAATTGCTATGCAGATTGCTGCAATGAATCCTTTGGCTCTCGATAAAGATGATATTTCACAGGAAGTGATCGACAAAGAACTTGAAATAGGAAAAGAACTTGCCCGCCGCGAAGGCAAACCGGAAAAAATACTTGATAAAATTGCAATGGGTAGGCTTGGAAAATTCTTTAAGGAAAACACACTTCTGAATCAGGATTTTATAAGGGATACTAAAAAAACTGTAGGGCAATATATCAAAGAAGTTGACAAAGATCTTACAATAACAAAATTCTTTAGGCTCATGCTTGGAGCGTAAAAAGTAAATTTAAAAAAAGTATAAGCAGTGAAAGGAATTCCGGGCAATCGGGATTCCTTTTTTTATATGTAATAAATTTAGAAGTTTTCTAAATTAATGATAATATTATAATTTTTGCTATTTGTTTTTAATTTTGCCCGTTCGTAAAAAAGTCGTTTAATTTATTATCAGAATAAAAAAGGAGCTATACCGTGAATGAAGTAATCCTTAGCGCAGTAATATCCTTGAGCGCTATCGGAGTGGCGGCTGCAATTATTCTTTATTTTGTGGCTCAGAAATTTAAAGTTATCGAAGACCCGAAAATTGATGAAATCGGAGAGGTGCTTCCCGGCGCAAATTGTGGAGGTTGTGGTTATGCGGGTTGTCGTGCTTTTGCCGAAAATATTGTAAAGGCAGGTAATCTAAAAGGATTCAATTGCCCTGTTGGTGGAAATGATATTATGGAAAAGGTTGCAAAGATCATGGGGATTGAGGTTGAAGCCAAAGAACAGATGATTGCCGTTGTACGATGCAGTGGTTCCAGAGAAAATGCGCCTATAAAAATAAATTATGACGGGCCTGCAACATGTGCTTTTGCCAACAATTTATATTCCGGCGAAAGCGGTTGTCCATACGGCTGCCTCGGCCTTGGCGACTGTGTTACTGCCTGCGCTTTCGATGCAATTTTCATGGATGAAAAAACCGGACTCCCTGTGGTTGATGAGGAAAAATGTGTTGCCTGTGGAGCTTGTGTTACTGCCTGCCCGAGAGATATTATTGAATTGCGCAACAAAGGCAAAAAGAGCAGAAGGATATTTGTTTCTTGCATCAATAAAGAAAAAGGCGCTCCGGCAAAGAAAAATTGCAGCGTAGCATGTATTGGCTGTGGTAAGTGTGCAAAGGTTTGCAAATTCGATGCAATTACGATAGAAAATAACCTGGCGTATATCGATTTTGAAAAATGTAAACTGTGCCGCAAGTGCGTTGCCGAATGTCCGACCGGCGCTATTCTTGAACTGAACTTCCCGCCAAGAAAACCAAAACCGGAAGTAAAAAAAGAAGAACTGAAATCACCGGTTCCGGAAAACAAAAAAGTCTAATAAATATATTATGGAAATAATCTCTGAAAATAGAGTTTCAATAATAGGAGGATTAAATATTGAAGACATTCAAATTAGGAGGTATTCACCCACCTGAAAACAAGATCTCCAAAAAAGAAAAAATTAAAATTTTACAAATTCCGGGAAGGGTTTATATCCCGGTTTGCCAACATCTTGGAGCTCCTGCAGTTCCACTTGTTAAAAGAGGTGATGTCGTGAAAACAGGACAACTGATTGCAAAAAGTTCAGGATTTATCTCGGCAAATATTCACTCTTCAGTTACCGGAAAAGTGTTTAAGATTGATGATGTTATCGATCAGAGCGGATACAAGAGAAAGACTATAATTATCGATACTGCTGAAGATGAATGGGCAGAGGGCATCGATACTTCGACAAATATTGTAAAAAATATTGCCCTGACAAAAGAAGAGATAATTCAGCGTATTGCTGATATGGGTGTTGTAGG
>CBDUSJ010000112.1:0-7718 GCA_965369845.1 uncultured bacterium
TCAGGTAATTATAAAACGTTTGTAAGCATTATTTAAGAACTCTCAATTTATTGATTAGCATGAAAAAATACTGGCTTTTATCTGTTTTAATTTATTTCTATATTGGTCTTTGTGGACAAATACCTCCCGGGTATTATAATGCTGCCGGCGGTCTTTCGGGCGAGGAGCTACAATCGGCGTTGCACGATATCATTAAAGATCATGAAGTGGAAGCATACAGCAATTTATGGGAAGATTTTGAGCTTACCGATAAAAAACCTAACGGTACCGTTTGGGATATTTATTCAGATGTTCCGGGTGGAACGCCGCCCTACATCTACTATTTTATTGTGGATCAATGTGGCAATTACACACAGGAAGGCGATTGCTACAATCGTGAACATTCATTTCCGAAAAGTTGGTTCGGTGGAAATATTTACCCCATGTATTCCGATCTTTTCCATATTTATCCAACTGACGGATTTGTTAACGGCAAGCGCGGAAATTTGCCTTACGGAGAAACAGGCGCTGCTTCGTGGACTTCGTTGAACGGTAGCAAACTCGGTAATTGTACATATCCGGGCTATTCCGATGAGGTGTTCGAGATAATCGATGAATTCAAAGGCGATATTGCAAGAACATATTTTTATATGGCAACCAGATATTACGACGAGGATAATTCGTGGCCGGGAAGCACGATGGTTAACGGCTCTCAACTAAAAACATGGGCATTAAATATGTTATGGGAATGGCATGGTAACGACCCTGTCAGCGAGAAAGAAATAAACCGCAATAATGCAGTTTACCTGATACAGGATAATCGTAACCCGTTTATCGATCACCCGGAATTTGTTGAAACAGTCTGGTTTTCGACAGGTGTTTCCGAACCTTCCCGGCCATCAAAAGACAACTTCAACGTTTTTCCCAACCCCGTAAAAGAGGTTTGTACAATTGATTATTGTGGTGATTATCACCTTGAAAATATTAATATATCAGTTTCTGATCTCTCAGGGAGAAAGGTTGATGCGGCAGTTTCGGGAAATAATTCTTCGTTCAAAATAAATACTTCCGGTTTACCTTTCGGGATATATCTGATAAAAATATCAAGTGAAAAATATTTTGTGAATTATAATTTTAAACTTGTAAAATAATATAACAAGGTGGCAAAAACACGTATAACAAAGGTGTTCAAATTTGATATGGCTCATGCCCTTCCCGGTCACGACGGACTGTGCAAGAATATTCACGGGCATTCTTATGAGCTGCTTGTTACCCTTATTGGCGAACCGATCAATGATATTAGTTCGCCAAAATACGGGATGGTAATTGATTTTAAAGACCTCAAGCAAATAATTAAGGAGTTGATCGTAGGACAAATGGATCACGCACTTATTCTTCGGTCTGATACCTATCCTAATCTTATTATTGAACTTAAAAAACACTACGATAGAATTATCCTTGTTGATTATCAACCGACAAGTGAAAATATGATAATCGATTTTGCAGAAAGAATAAAAAAAGCTCTACCGGCAAATGTAAAACTTCACCATCTGAAATTGTGGGAAACAATAACATCTTACATTGAATGGTTTGCCGAAGATAATTGAAAATGTTGAAATTTATATTTTAATAATCCCAACAAGACAGGAATCCAATTCCAATAATCCCAAAAATTACTATCGCCAGCACTATTCCTATTACCGCCCATAACAACATTGCCTTTGCCCAGTTGGCTTTGTTAATATTGGTGCCGGAAGAAAATGCCCAAACAATCAGCATAATAATTCCGATAAGCGGTAATCCTGCCACCAAAATAGCGATAAACCACTCGCCTGTGGTCATCGGTTGCCGCAGATGTTCATTGTAATCTGCGTAATAATCTCTGTTTTCTTTATTTTCCATAAGTGTAAATATTTAATAAGTTTAGTCTAAAAAGTCCGTAATCTCGCAAAGCCCTCAAGACGCAAAGGAATAATATACTACATTTCAATACTTTGCGACTTGGCGGCTTTGCGTGGGATTTGATGTTTGTAGTTTTTAGACCGGACTCATAGATATTTTATTAAATGCTCGTGTATAATTTTGTCTTGCCATCGATACTACGCTTGCGAAGAAATATTTCTCCCAATTCATAGAAACCTGTTACATTCTCACATACTTTAATGTAAATTTTTTTTTACTCATATTTTTAATTTTTTTAAATATTTAACAAACATAATGAATTTATTAAATTTTTTTTATTATCTTTGTTGAGTTAAATTTTAAAAATTATCAGATATGCAAGAATGGTGGGAAGCGCTTTCAATTTTTGAAAAGGTATTTTGGTACATTGCCGTGCCTTTTTCAGTTATTTTAATTATTCAGATAGTTCTGACTTTTGTTGGCATAGGAGGTGGTTCATCAGATATTGGAGAAGGATTGACCGATGTCTCCGGTCTTGATCTCGATACTGATATTGATGTTACAGATGTAGATTCAGGAACATTTGATCAGCATGATGTTTCTTCTATTGGTGATGCCGCTTCTATGTTAAACGTATTTACTTTGCGGAATTTTATCGCTTTTTTTACAGTATTCGGATGGGGTGGAATTGCCGGTATTCATGCAAATATGTCAACAGTATGGACAATTGTTTTTGCTTTGGCTTTAGGTATTGCAACTATGTTTATTATTTCTGCCCTGTTTTATTTTATCAGCAAGTTGGTTGACAGTGGCACAATGGATATCAGGAATGCATTGAACCAGGTAGGAAATGTATATATTCCGATTAAAGCCAAAAGTGGAAATATCGGGAAAATACAAGTAAATATTCAGGATTCATTACGTGAAATGAGAGCAATTACAAAAAAGGGACAAGACCTGCCAACCGGTACAGTGGTAAAGGTAACCGGCCTTATCAGCGGAAATATTCTCGTAGTCGAAAAATTAAGTAATTAAATTTTTTTATTAACCTTTAAAATATATAAATATGTTTAGTTTAATTGTAATTATTGTCATTATTGTTATTGTATTTATAACAATACTTGCGCTATTTTCAAGGTATAAGAGATGCCCTTCGGATAAAATTTTGGTTATTTACGGAAAAACCGGAAAAACAAAGCTTGGGATGACTCGTTCTGCAAGAACAATACATGGTGGAGCAGCTTTTATATGGCCTGTAATTCAGAATTACGCATTCTTGGATCTTACGCCAATTTCACTTGAGGTGAATCTGACAAATGCACTTTCAAGACAAAACATTCGTATTGATGTGCCATCAAGATTTACAGTCGGTATTTCAACAGAACCGGGAGTTATGACAAATGCTGCGGAAAGATTACTTGGTTTGCAGCTTGATCATATTCAGGAACTGGCGAAAGATATAATTTTCGGACAGTTGAGATTGGTAGTGGCAACTATGGATATTGAAGAAATAAACACCGACCGGGATAAATTTCTTGCCAATGTTTCTCAAAATGTTGAAGCAGAATTACAGAAAATTGGTCTTAAATTGATTAATGTTAATGTAACTGATATCAGGGATGAATCGGCTTATATTGAGGCTCTCGGAAAAGAAGCTGCTGCAAAAGCTATAAATGACGCAAAAAAATCGGTTGCGGAAAAAAACAGGGATGGTTCTATCGGCGCTGCAATAGCAAAGCAGGATGAAAGAATACAGGTGGCTGATGCAAACGCACGTGCTGTTGAGGGTGAAAATACAGCCACGATTGCAATCGCTCAATCAAATGCTCTGAGAAGGGAAAAAGAAGCTGAAGCAGAAAAACAAGCTGTTGCAGCAGAAAAAGTCCAGTCGGCAAAAGCTCTTAGTGAAGCATACGCAGCAGAAAAACAAGCCGAAGACGTACGTGCTACAAGGGTGCGCTCAACACAAACAGCAGATATTATAGTACCTGCTGAAATTGAAAAAAGTAAAGTGGAAATTGATGCCGAAGCTATTGCAGAGCAAACACGAAGAATAGCACATGGCGAGGCTGATGCTATTGTTGCTAAAAAGCAAGCTGAAGCAAAAGGTATATTTGAAGTTCTTACAAAACGGGCAGACGGTTTCACAAAATTAGTTGAATCTGCACACCAAAACTCCCGCGATGCTGTTTTACTTATGATTGCCGATAAACTGCCACAGCTTATTGCCACACAGGTTGAAGCTATCAAAAATCTTAAAATTGATAAAATTACTGTCTGGGATTCTCAGGGTGGTGAAGGTAAAACTCCTACAACTGCCAATTTCCTCTCAGGCATGTTTAAATCTATCCCTCCATTAGATGATCTTTTCAAGATGGCAGGCATGGAATTACCATCTTACCTGAAAGGGAAAAAACTTGACGAAAATGGCGAAATAGGGGACACAAAAGAAGAAAAGGTAGAAGATATTTCTCTGGAAGAATAGTTTTATTAAATGGTTCTACTATGAATTTAATGGGAGACAGAAAACGGATTAAATGAGACTATAATTTTAAGAATCTAAGTTGAATTAAAATTATTTAGTCGAATTAATCCCGATAAGGAACGAATTGGTAAGATGGGAATCGGGCATTCGGGCTTCAGATTTCGTACTTCATACTAAAAAAACAGCTATGGAATTTTAATTTGAGAGTTCTTAAATATAAATAAAATATATCTGTGAAAATCTGAGAAATCTGTGGCTTGATGAAAATACAAAAGATAATGCCACAGATTACACTGATTAACACAGATTTATTTTTCAATCCTGATCCTGGCATCAACGGCAACTACTTTTTCTTTTGTGCCGAGCAGCGGATTAAGGTCGAGTTCAATTATTTCAGGCGCTATTGTAACAAGAGCAGATAATCTGACTATGATGTCGGCAAATATATCCTCGTTCACACCTTCCTGCCCCCGGACGCCTTTTATGATCTTATAGCTTTTCAGCCCATGCAACATATTGTATGCTTCCTCCAACGTTAAAGGAGCAAGGCCTGCTTTAACATCCTTCAACACTTCAATAAAAATCCCGCCAAGGCCGCAAAGTATCAGATGTCCGAATTTGGGTTCATATTTAGCGCCGGCAAACAATTCCGTCCCCGATAACATTGGCTGAATTAAAACTGCTGTTGTGTTTTTGATATTTATCATCCTGTCGAATTCCTTTGCTGCTGTTTCAGGATCTTTAATATTCAGAACTACACCTCCCACATCCGACTTATGAACAGGCCCAACAACTTTCATAACCACCGGATATTTAAGTTCACGGGCTGCTTCAATGGCTTCTTTTTGGGTTTTTACAACTGCCTCACCGGCTCTTGGAATTCCCGCTGCATCAAGCATACCCTGGATTTGTACAGGAGTTATATATCCGTTTTCCGCTTCCTGAATTATTCTTCTGATCTTTTCTTTATCAACGGCTGGTAATTTTATATTTTTTGGCGCCGGTTTCTCTGTATAAAAAACCTTGCATAATGCTTTACCGAGAATTACTTCATCAGGAAAATTGACGCGCCCCTTCGACAGAAATTCCGCCACCTCGTTTTTTGCAGTCGATAACGAAGGTAGTATTGGATAAATTGGCTTGGAAGCTGTTTTCATTTTTTCATCAATCACCTTGTAAGCATCGAAAACTTTTACAAGTCCGGGGGTGCCGAAAATCACAGCCATTCCATCAATATTATCAAATTTATTATCGACATAATCAATTATTATCCCAAGCTGTTCGGCTGTTCCGGTTGCCAAAAAATCTATCGGATTTGCCACAGATGAACCGGGGAAAAGATTTTCGAGCAACTCATCGGCTGCTTTGCCTTCAATTTTCGGGACGTTCAGGCCGCCGTTCGAGAGAGCGTCAGTCAGCATTACCGCGGGCCCTCCGGCATGAGTAATAACTGCAATATTTTTACCTTTCAGTTCGGGATGCATGAACACTGAACCCACAGCAACAAGGTCTTCCCTTCCATAGCACCGGACTATACCGGCTTTACGAAACAAGGCATCAACAGCCACATCGGAGCTTGCCAGCGCCCCTGTATGGGACGAAGCTGCACGGCTACCGGCTTCTGACGCTCCTGCTTTGATAGCAGCAATCCGGCAACCTTTTCTAATCAGAGATGAAGCATGCTTTAAAAGCATATCAGGATTCGAGATGTTTTCGATGTATAAAAGTTTTACCCTTGAGCTTGTCTCGGGGTCATAAGTTTCATCCATGTATTTCAGCACTTCCTCAACTCCTATCTGTGCGCTGTTACCTACCGAGAAAACACTGTTAAATGTTAAACCTTTTGGTATGGCTGACTCCATAATAAATACTGCAGTCGCCCCCGAGCCTGAAATAAAGTCGATGCCTTTAGGATCGAGTTTGGGTATAGGTTCGGTGAAAACACTTGCGTGATTTTGATTAAGAATCCCGATACAGTTCGGCCCTATTAACACTCCGTTAACATTATTAATTGATTCTACAATTTCTTTTTCAAAAATTTTTCCTTCCTCGTTTCCTTCAACTTCACTGAAACCCGCAGAAAGTATAATAAAAGCTTTTGTGTTTTTTAACTGGGTAAGCATTTCAACTGTAACCGGCACATATTTGGCAGCTATTGCAATAATCGCCAGATCCACATTAGGTAACTCGGCAGGTGTTTGGTAACACTTTATTCCCTGAACAAGTATTTCTTTCGGATTCGTAACATACAAATCACCTTTGAAATTTCCGTCAATTAAATTTTTTAAAACTTTCCCGCCCGGTTTTTGAATATCATTTGAGCCACCTACTACGACAATACTTTTCGGGTCAATCAATTCTTTATTAATCATATTGCATTAATTTTACCGGCGAAAGTACAAATTTTAGAATTACTTAAAATATCAGATGAAAAAATCAGAAACTATTGACCCTTTCGGGATTGCGATAAAAGAATATTGGGAAGGAGAAAGAAACGAAGTCATAATTGTTCATTCCGATGTGGCTGAAGATGAAATTTTTAAACCCGGGTATTTATTTAGGTTATTTGAAAAAATGCCGGTGCTTGAACAAACAGCCCTGAAACAATGCTGCGGCAAAATACTTGATGTTGGAGCTGCTGCAGGATGTCATTCTTTATGGCTGCAGGAACATGGCTTCAATGTTATTTCAATCGATACTTCCGAATATGCTGTTGAAGTAATGAAAAAACGAGGTGTTAACAATCCTGTTCATTCCGATTTTTTTGAAATGAAAAACCAAAAATTCGATACCATCCTAATGCTGATGAATGGAGCCGGTATATGCGGCACAGTAAAAAGATTAAAGGATATGTTTCAGCAGGCTAACAGATTGCTTAATCCGGGCGGACAAATACTGATGGATTCTTCCAATATTTTTTATATGTTTGAAGAAGAAGACGGTTCGTTGAAGCTCGACCTTAGTAAAGATTATTACGGCGAAGTAAATTACTGCCTTGAATATTGTGGAGTTAAAGGCCCGAATTTTAAATGGCTTTTTGTGGATTTTTACAGACTTAGTAAAAATGCCGCTAAAACCGGTTTAAGTTGCGAATTGATAAAAGAGGGGGAATATTTTGACTATCTTGCAAGAGTAAGAAGTTGAAAGGTTGAAAGGTTAAAGAGTTGAAGGGTTGAAAAGTTGAAAGGTGGAAAAGGTTGAAAAGGTTGAAAAGTTAAAAAGGTGGAAAAGTTGAAGGGTTGAAGGGTTGAAAGGTTGAAAGGTTGAAAGGTTGAAGGATAGAAAAGTTGAAGGGTTAAAAAGGTGGAAAAGTTGAAGGGTTGAAAAGTTGAAGGATAGAAAAGTTGAAGGG
>CBDUSJ010000113.1:0-7718 GCA_965369845.1 uncultured bacterium
TAATTTGTAATTTATAATTTGTAATTGATTAAACTATGCAATTCAAATCAGATGTTGAAGCATTGGATGCTTTTGGTGAAAAGATAAAAATATTAAGAAAAGAAATCGCCAAGGTAATTGTTGGCCAGGATGATGTTGTTAAAAATGTCATCATTTCTATATTTAGCAACGGCCATGTTTTATTGGTTGGTGTGCCCGGCCTGGCAAAAACTCTTCTTGTTAACACAATTTCAAAGGCTCTTGGACTTACCTACAGCAGAATTCAGTTCACCCCCGACCTTATGCCTTCGGATATTATCGGCACCGAGATACTTGATGAAAACCGACGGTTCAAATTTTTCAAAGGGCCGGTTTTTGCAAATATCATTCTTGCCGACGAAATAAACAGAACACCCCCAAAAACCCAGTCGGCACTTCTTGAAGCTATGCAGGAAAAGGCAATCACAGTTGCCGGGAAATCGTATAAATTATCGGAACCGTTTTTTGTTCTTGCCACTCAAAACCCGATAGAACAGGAAGGCACATACCCGCTTCCCGAAGCCCAGCTCGACAGGTTTATGTTTAATGTCTGGCTCGATTATCCTGATTTTAAGCAAGAAATTCAAGTGGTTAAAAATACCACAACAACCTACGAGGCAATTCCTGAGATTGTTCTTAGCTCCGAAGAAATACTGTTTTTCCAGAACCTTGTCAGAAAAATTCCCGTACCCGACAATGTTTACGAATATGCTGTAAAAATTGCCACCAAAACCCGTCCGAACAGAGCTGAATCTCATCCGTGGGCTAACGAATATATTACGTGGGGCGCAGGGCCGCGTGCATCGCAGTATCTTATAATCGGGGCCAAATGCCATGCAGCAATAAATGGTAAATATTCTCCCGACATTGAAGATGTAAAAACTATTGCAATATCAATACTCAGGCATAGAATAATCCGAAATTATAAAGCCGAAGCCGAAGGTATCACAATCGAAAAAATTGTAGATGAATTTTTGAAAGACGAAAGTTAAGAAAAAATAAAATGCATAAAAAAACTTATTATATCATTGGCGCAGCTATTGTTTTGATAATATTTGTTTGGTATTTTACCGGCAGAAAAACAAGCGATCAGGTATCGATTAAAATCCCGGTAAAAAGCGGCACGTTCGAAATTAATGTATCGACAACGGGAGAACTTGAAGCAAAAAAATCGGAAAACATTTACGGACCTACAGGTCTTCGTTCTATCCAGATATGGAGCGAAATAAAAATCAATAAGCTCATTGACGAAGGAACAGTTGTTGATTCGGGCGATTTTGTTGCTTCACTCGATAAAACCGAGGTGATGAGTAAATTGAAAGACCTGGAAAACGAGCTCGAAAAACTCGAATCACAACACACTAAAACTATGCTGGACACATCTCTTAACTTGAGAAATGCAAGGAACGAACTTGTGAATCTTAAATTTGGAATGGAAGAACAACAAATCGTTGTCGATCAGTCGAAATTTGAAACCCCTGCAACACAACGACAGGCAAAAATAAATCTGGATAAAGCCGAGAGAGCTTACAATCAGGCAGTAGAAAATTACGATCTCAAGTTTAAAAAATCAAATGCAGAAATGCAGGAAGTTAGCGCTACTCTTCAACAGGCACAAAGAAAAAGAAAAAGGATGATAGAAATTCTTCAAAGCTTTGAAATTTTTGCCCCAAAATCAGGAATGATAATTTATAAAAGAAACTGGCGCGGAATAAAACGTGAAACCGGTTCGACAATTAATTCATGGGATAATGTTGTTGCAATGCTCCCCGACCTCTCGCAAATGATATCGAAAACTTATGTTAACGAAATTGATATTTCAAAGGTAAAAACAGGGCAAACAGTGAGGATCGGCGTTGACGCTTTTCCTGATAAAAATTATGACGGGGAAGTTACCGGGGTGGCAAATATCGGCGAGCAGAAACCCGGCTCCGATGCTAAAGTTTTTGAAGTGATCATTGATGTGAACGAGACAGATACAATTTTACGGCCGGCTATGACTACAAAAAACGTGATTGTTACAGCCATACACGATAGTGTAATTTATATTCCGATTGAAGCTATTCACAACAACGACAGCATCACTTTTGTTTATAAAGATAAGGGAAAAAGAATTATTAAACAACAAGTCGAAACCGGACGTAGCAACGAAAATGATATAATTATACTTAAAGGCCTTAATAAAGATGAAGAAGTTTACATTACAATTCCCGAAAACAATGAGGACCTGAAAATAGTTATGAATAATAACTAATATTTGAAAAATTGAAAAGGTATTTACACAATATTGATTCGGCTGTTGAAGCAGTTTTTATTAATAAATCAAGATCATTTCTCACAGCTCTCGGAATAATCTTTGGCGTTGCTGCTGTAATTGCCATGATGGCTATCGGTAAAGGAGCACAGCAGGAAATTCTCGAACAGATCAAAATGGTAGGCGTTAATAATATTGTTATAACTCCTATAATTAAAAGCGATCAGGCGCAGGAAGAAGAAGATGAAAATAGCAGTTCGGCTAAGAATTTTTCATCGGGACTTACACTTGATGATGTAGAAAGCATCAGAAATATTATCCCTAATATTGAACGAATTAGCCCGGAAGTGGTTTTTAACACTTTTGTTGTAAAGTCCGGGTCGAGAAATGCCGCCAAATTTTCCGGTGTCACTCCCGATTTTTTCAGTGTTTTTAATCTTGAGTTACAAGAGGGACAAATGTTCAACAAATGGCAGCTTGAGTCCGGGCAACCTGTGTGTATCATAGGTCCCGAAATAGAAGCAAAATTTTTCAAACAGGAAAATCCTTTAGGAAAAAAATTAAAATGCGGTGGAATATGGCTCAAGGTTGTAGGCTTGCTTAAAAGCCGAAAAATATCAACGTCAGTTTCGGAAGAACTTGGTATAAGCGAATTTAATAATACGGTTTTTGTTCCGATTAAAACCATGTTACTGCGATACCGCGACCGTTCGCTTGTTACACGGGCAAGTATGAACAGAAGAAATAATAGTGAACGCGATAATAATTATAATCAGCTCGACAAGGTTATTGTCCAGATGAAAAACAGCGATAAATTGTCCGCCTCCGCCGGGATTATAAAAAAAATACTGATACGAAGACATACTGGGCAGGAAGATTTTGAAATTATAATCCCGGAGCTGCTTCTTAAACAACAACAACGTACTAAAGATATTTTCAATATTGTACTTGGAGCAATTGCAAGCATCTCGCTAATTGTTGGAGGTATTGGTATTATGAATATTATGCTCGCTTCTGTTATGGAACGTATCAGAGAGATAGGCGTTAGAAAAGCTATTGGCGCAAGAAAAAACGACATAATTTTCCAGTTTGTTTCTGAGGCTACCATAATCAGCATTACCGGAGGTTTTATAGGCGTTATTCTCGGAGTGATAATGGCAAAAATTATCAACGAAATTACCGGTATTCTTGCAATAGTTTCATTTTTATCTATCCTTATATCATTTGGCGTTTCTGCTTCAGTCGGTATTTTATTTGGCATGATGCCGGCCCGCAAAGCAGCACGGCAAGATCCTGTAACATCGTTAAGACATGATTAACTTAATAAAAATGACAAAGCTATTAGTAATTTTTCTGATTTTATTCATTTCATCAAAAAGTGTGTCGTCGCAGGAAATTTACAGGAAACTTGCCCTTCAGCAGGTTATTGAAATTGCCCAGAAACAATCGCCTAATGCTCTATCTTCAAAAAATCGTTTTTTGAGAAGCTTTTGGGAATACCGTACATCGAAAGCAATGCTGCTGCCAAAACTGAATTTTGATGCAATCCTCCCGAATATATCCCGGTCAATTGATAAAATCACCCAGCCCGACGGAAGCGAAGCTTTCAGGGAAAGAAGCCTGGCAAATACTAATGCTGAAATTTCTCTTAGTAAAAATATAGGTTTTACCGGTGGACAGGTTTATTTAAAATCTAATCTTGAAAGAATTGATTACCTTGCCGATGATTCCTCTGCATATATGAGCAGTCCCCTTATTGTAGGTTATGCTCAAAACATTTTTACTTTTAATCCTTTTAAATGGTCGAAAAAAATTGACCCTGTCAAATATAAAGAAGCTAAGAAAAAATACCTTGAAGAAGTTGAACAGGTTTCTATAACAGCAATAAATTATTTTTTTAATCTGTTGGTTTCACAAATCCGGAAAAAAATTACCGAAACCAAAATGGCAAATTATGATACTCTTTATAAAATTGCTGTTGGAAGATACAATCTTGGGAAAATTCCCGAAAACGATCTTCTTCAATTGGAATTGGACCTCTTACGTGCTCGGGCCGAAGTGGAAAGCGTGCGTCTCGATTTTGAGGATAGAATGTTCAAGTTAAAATCCTATCTCCGTTTGCAGGATGATATTCCGATCGACCTTATTCTACCCGTTGAAGGTATTGAATTTTTCGACATACCTGTACAAAAAGCCATCAGTCAAGCTGTGCAAAATAATTCCAAATCGCTTGGTTTTGAACGAAGGCTTCTTGAATCCGACATGGAAGTAAACCGTGCAAAACACGAAAACCGTTTTAGCGCCGTCCTATTTGCTCAGTACGGACTTACCCAAAGTGGCGAACAACTGGGTGAAGCTTACAAAAAACCGCAGGATCAGCAACAATTTACTTTAGGCATTCATATCCCGATACTTGACTGGGGACTTGCAAAAGGCCGGATTAAGGTGGCTGAATCTGACAGGGAAATTGTTAGAACAGCCATTGAACAGGAAAAAATTGACTTTGAACAGGACGTTTACCTTGAAATCATGAATTTTAAAATGCTGAAAAGTCAGCTCGAAATTTCCGCTAAGGCTGACACAATTTCCCGGAAAGGATATAAAGTGTCGAAACAAAGATATATGATTGGAAAAATAAGTATTACCGATTTGAATGTAGCACAAAACAATATAGATAATTCGAGTATAGATTTTATCAGAAGTCTGCAGGATTACTGGCTCAACTTGTTTAATATCCGTAAACTGACCCTTTATGATTTCAGGGATAATAAAGAAATTTCGATTAATTTTGAAAATATCAGGTAATCGGATTTTCAGAAAAACCGGGAAATGGTTACAGAATGATTTTTCAGTATTCTAAATAAAGTCAAATCTTAATCCCGGGTTTGCACCCAAATAATATCTGAACCTTATCATAGCGCCTGCTCTTTTAGTCCCCGGCTTAAAAAGTTCTTTCGGAAACGTAATAGTTGCTTCTCTTTCCCCGATTTTAACATTTTCATAAACCAAAACCTCAGTAAAAATATTCAATACCTGATGTTCATTTATAGATTCAGGTATTTTAAAAATATTTCCGGAAAGGAACATTTCTGAAGTGTTAATATCAAAATCTGTTTTCAATTTACCGGAACAACAATCGGCGGCATTTATTTCGAATGCTGTTGAAGATTCGCTAAAATGTCCGGTAATTTTTTTGTTTTCCTTATTTTCAGGTTTCAAATCTACCGGAATATTTGAGAAATTATTTTTTCTTTTATCTGAAATACCGGCTATCAGGCTAATCCTTTCAGGAATATAAATACCATTGTCAATAAGATGTGGCGCAAGATTCAGCATTATTGCAACCTGGGGTTCTTTTTCAAGAGCCTGTTGCATTGTTTCAGTGATTATCAGATGTGGCTTTTCCCTGTCGGAAGGTTTAAAATAAGCGGCATCAGCCTTGATAATGTTTTTAAAATATTTTTCAAATCCAAATTCGGTTACAATTTTTTTTACCGAATCAACAGAATCCTTATGAATGTCAAGAATTGTGATTTGCATCCGCCCGGGATGAAATTGTGTTATCAGCGGAAAAATCAATGGAGCATAAGGACCGGAACCCGCGTATAAAATTCTGATTTTATCATTTGGGAACCTTGTTATTAATTCCTCAAAAGCCAAAAAAACACCTTTTATAAATTTATAAGTACGTGTAAAATCAAAAATACATTGTGCTGCCATTTGTGTAGAAAGGGCTGTCCCTGCCGGAATACGTGTGTTCTCCGACCTGATAACATCGAAAAAATCCCCGCTGATACCGCCGACTGCAGAATATATTTTGTGCATCTTTTCGATAGCAATCTTAATATTTTCTCTCTTGCAAACAGAACTTAACAGTTCTTCAGTTGCCTCTGCGAGTATTTGTCTGTATTGGTTCATCACTTGTAATGCTATATTTAATAAGTCGGATAAACTAATTTTATTTTACTTTAACATTACTTTTGTAAAAAATTTCATCCGTAAATTTCGTGATTATCTTTTCTTGTTTATCCGGACTTAATGAATAATATATCTTATAGATTAAAATATTATAAAAGTGTAAAAACGTTATTATCGGGCAGTATTCGTATGACTGTTATTTTCATGCTTTTTTTATTTAGTATTGTTAATGTTTTGGCGGCACAGGAAAACCATATTAAACCATTGAGCTTGTATTATATTGAGCCGAGAATACATTACGGTTTTTTACTTTCACATCACCGGGAAATGCAAAACCTTACTAAAGGGTATTTTTCTGCATTTCAACTTTCGGTTTTCAAACAGACAACTGGAACAAAAGCATGGCAACTGTTATATTCTTATCCTCAAATAGGAGTTAGCTATTTTTATTCTGATCTTGGAGGTTCTGAATACCTCGGAAATGTTCATGCCTTGATGCCCTTTATAAATTTTCCGCTTACAAGAGGGAAAAGGTTTTCTTTCAATTTCAGAGTTGGAGCAGGATTGGGATATTTCACAAACAAATTCGACCGTCTGAACAACTACAAAAATCTTGCAATTGGTTCTCATTTTAATGTTGCAATAAATTTTCTTTTGATAGGAAAATTGGTTGTGAGCCGTAGAATAAATATCTCTGCCGGTTTTTCATTTATTCATTTTTCGAATGGGGCAATAAAAAATCCGAATTTCGGAATAAATGTGCCGTCGGCTAATATTGGTATGGCTTTCAAATTATCTGATGATAAAATAAAATATTTGGTTTGCGAACCAGGATGTGGAAATAATAGAAAAATGGAATTCGACATTCTAGCATCACTTGCCATAAAAAGTAACGATGTTACAGGAAGAGAACAATTTATTTTTATTTTGTCCGGAGATTATAAAAGATTTTACAGCCGGAAATGCCGTTACATTTTTGGAGTTGATATTTTTTATGATGAATGGCATAAATACCTTGTTCATGAATTGGAATGTGAGAAAAAGTGGAACGATATCGATAATTTTATTGCAGGACTGAATATAGGTAATGAATGGGTTTTGGACGATGTAGGAATTTTTGTAAATATAGGATGTTATCTTTTTAAAAACAAAAAGGATAATTCTGAAATAATTTATAATAAAATCGGGATTACATATTCAGTGTTAAAAAATATACTGCTGCAATTAACATTAAAATCATATTTTACAAAAGCCGATTATTTAAGTATAGGATTCGGATATAAATTTTGATAAATAAAATGAGATTCGGAAATATAAAAAATGCAATAAGCCTGCTTGGTGTAGCGATACTTATGATTTCTTCATGCGCAAAAGATAATTTGAATGAATTAATACATGGGGCCGGCGACATAAAAACGGAGAAACGGGAGTTGTATCCGTTTTCAAATATTATTGTTTGGGATAATATAAATCTACATATTTCTCAGGACAGTAATTACATTGCTTTAATTGAAGCAGGTGAAAATTT
>CBDUSJ010000114.1:0-7708 GCA_965369845.1 uncultured bacterium
TAAACTTGTCCGCCCATACGGGTGGATGGATTTCTAATTTCCAAACTTGTCCGTATGGATTTCTAATTTATAATTTCCAATTCCCCCCGTAGCTATACTTGTAAATCAATTTTCAGATAGGATGAAATATTGTCTGAAATTTTTTTGTGAAGATCGTTTGGCTTGAACGGCTTGGAAATAAAATCATTCATTCCTACTGCAAACACTTTTTCCTTTTCTTGTATTAGGGCAGCAGCAGTAAGGGCAATAATCGGTACTTCTTTGTCCTTTTTTCTTATTTCGATAGTAGCATCGTATCCGTCAATTTCGGGAAGGTGGAGGTCCATAAGGATTAAATGATATTTACCAACGGCAAATTTTTCGATTGCAATTTTCCCATCTTCTGCAACATCCACTTCAAGATCCCATTTTTCGAGGATTTGTTTGGCAATTTTAATGTTTATTTTATTATCCTCAACCAGCAATATCTTATATCCTTTCAGACTTGATAAGGGTTTTATTTTTTTGGCATCTTCTTTTCCCCCTACTTTTTTTTCACCTATTTTAAATGTATATTTAAACGAGAATTCAGAACCAATACCTACACGGCTTTGAACCCGGATTCTGCTTCCCATCATTTCGAGCAGTCTTTTTGTAATTGAAAGGCCAAGTCCGGTTCCTCCATACCTCCTGGTTGTATTTGTACTTGCCTGTGAGAAAGACTCGAAAATGTTATCCAATTTTTTTGGTGAGATACCTATACCCGTATCTTTAATCCTGAAAAAAATTTCAACGGCATTTCCCGGTTTCAGTCGTTTATTTAAAATTATATTCACCTCGCCTTTTTTGGTAAACTTAATGGCATTACCCACCAGGTTTGTCAGAATCTGGGATATTCTTGTCGGATCGCCGATAAGAATGTCGGGAATTTTTTCATCAAGGTGTAAATTTAATTTAATGTTTTTTTCATTGGCTGATGGTTCAAACCCCAAACGGATATTATTAACTACCTTTTTCAGGTCGAATTCTATCTTTTCAAATTCAACTTTTCCTGCATCTATCTTATTAAAATCAAGAATATCGTTAATAAGAGTAAGAAGATTTTCGGCTGAGAACTTTAGAGTATTGATCCTGTCGAGCTGTTCAGGTCTTGGATCTTCCATCAGCAGGATATTGATCATGCCCATAACTGCATTCATCGGTGTCCTGATCTCGTGCGACATGGTCGAGAGAAATTCGGCCTTGGCGTGCGACGATTTTTCGGCAATATCTCTTGCAATGATCAACTGTTTGTTCTTTGCTTCTATTTCAGTAGTCGTCTTTTCAAGCTCATAAGTTCTTTTCTTAACCAATTTATTCAAGCTTTGACTTTCGTGTTCAAGACGTCTGCTTCGCCATTTTGTATATGAATAAACCACAATAAATAAAAACACTCCGAAAATTGTCCATGCCCACCAGGTTTGATACCATATTGTGTAAACATTGAAAGAATAAGAAAGCGGTTCACTCCAGAGGTAGTTTCCTCTTTGTTTTGCTTTTATCAGTAATTCGTAATTATTTTTATCGAAGTCGGTATAAATAACTTCATTTTTTCCTGTGAGGAGTCTCCAGTTTTTATCTTTTCCAACAATTTTTACATTGTATCTTGTTCCTTCAGTAGGAAATTCAGGACTTACAAACTCAAAACTCAGATAAGTTAAATTGTCGAAACTATTGTTTTCATAATTTTCTAAAGGAATACCTTTTTCGGTTATATTAAGAAAAACCGGTACAGGTGTTGGTAACGGATTATTGTCATTGTCGGAATATGATATTCCCGAAAGTGTTCCGGCCCACATCCTGTTTTTCGAATCGCAGAGAAGGCAGCGGTAACTAATAGTTTTTGAGGGTAAACCTTCTATATGATCGAAGGTAACAGTGTTCTTCCCGTCAAATTTGCTCACACCGTGGCTTGAGGCAAACCAAATGTTCCCATTCAAATCTACAGTAACGGCTTTAATATCTTCTTCGGTAAGGTGTTCGATATTTACCCGTCGGATATCGTTTCCCCTGACACGAAGTAATCCTTCATTACTTGCCATCCAAAGAATTTCGTTTTGATCAAAAACAAGGTCGTTGATAATTATTGATCTGTTATGTTCAAAAGGCAGGGTTTTACTAAGATTGATGAATTTTTCTTGTTCAGGGTTGAAATAATAAAGATAATCATTGTCAGCGCTTGCCCCAAGAAAGATATATGTTAATGGTGAATTTTTAATAAAATTCACTCTTGATTTTATTCCTGAAGATTCGCCATAGACTATGAATTTAAAATCAGGTGTGATTTTCAAAACACCCTTAAGATTTTCCTGACATACCCAAATATTTCCATTATTGTCTTTTGTGAAATTATAAACAGCTTCACCGTAACGTCTAAGGTCAATGGTTTTTGTGATGGCCCCATTTCTTAACCGGCGTAAAAAACCCTGATTGTCAGAAAACCATATATTGCCATTATCAGGAAGAATACTCAGTATCAGTGAATTTTTAGAATTATAAAGAACTCTCGGTTTCAAAGAATTATCATCTATCGAAAAAATGCTATATCCATCAGTAAAATAAATATTTTTTCCATCTTTAGCAATATCTTGAATATATCTATTTGTCAGATTATCGAAATCGGAATGAAATATATTTTTATTAAGCAGTATTATCCCGTTATCGGTGGCAAGAAATATGTCCAGCCCATTTCGGATTATTTGGTTTATCCCGCCAATTATTGGCAAATTTCCGACAATTTCAAATTTATATTTGTTATTTATAATTTTTGCATGAAACAATCCTCTCGTCCAGCTTCCGACAAAAAATGTGCTATCTTCGTTAAGGAGGAGAGCAGAAGCGTCTATATTGTTGTCGAGTGTTGAAAAATTCTTTATTGTACCATCTTTGCCAATACTTATTTCACCGATATGGTTGTTACATCCGACAATAATTTTTCCGGTTTTGACTTTTAAAATACAGCTAACGTTTCCAATAGAAAATGCAGTGTTTACAGGAACAAAATTATCACCTACTTCATCGTACTGATAAAAATAACCGGTTTGGGAAACAGCAAAAAAATGTCCGAAACCATCCTCGAAAAAGGAGAAAGAACGATAATAATTATCTGGAACATTCAAATTACCAAGATTATATCTTGTTATTTTATTATTGTTGAATTTGTAAACGGTATTATTGTCGGAAAACCAGAGTACTCCTTTCGAGTCCTCAAACATTAATTTTGGATACCATAACAGGCTGTCGGTGGATTTAATAGCGCCGTGAAGAATAGTATGAAATTCTGCTTTTTTAATACCGTAATCAATCTTCGTGAATCCCATTTCATCGATTACAAACAGTTGGCCGTTGTTTTTGCAGAAAACCGATTTTACATGTTTTGAATCGAGTTTATCATTATATTCGATAAATTCTTCTCCGTTGTATCTAATCAGGCCTCTTTCAGTGCCAATCCAGAGAAAGCCTATATCATCCACAGCAATTGATTTCACAAGCTCGTTCTGAAGGCCGTTTTCCTGTGTGTAAGATTTTACTCTGTATTGTTGTGAAAAAGAAAGAAATGGAATAAATATGAGAAAAATACAAAATGCTTTCACACGGTTAATTCTTTGCCGGATCAATCTATGAAAATAAAAAATAAAATTTGAAAAATATAATGTTATTGCCTTTGAAATTATCACCACCAAAAATTCACTAATAAGTGTATTAATAAAATGTTCAAAATTAAGTTTTTATTTTAAAACATAGTAAAAAGAAGAAATAAAAGTCTCAATTATTATCCGCAGTGGAAATATGTTTTTACGAGTTCCATAATTGCGTTCTCATCGTTTGATATTTCCTGTCTTAAATTTTGGTCGTTATAACTTCTCAGTTTTTTAACAATGTTATCGATAAGACCTTGTGGGAAAACGTTTTTATCGGTATAAAATTTACTTTGTTTTTCGAGACAATCAGCCGATTCGTAGCATGATGTAGGTAATTGTTTCAGATTTTTCACTTTGTCTTTATGCTTTTCAGAAAAAATATTTACATCTACATAAGTTTTTTTTGCGAACTCCAGCCCGTTTTTCATTTCAATGCCGTGTCGTGCAGCCACGGTAAGTCCGGCAAGTAAAAGGTAAATATCGGCTGAACCGTCGGGGCATCGGAATTCAACAGTTTGTTTCTCGGAGAAATCACCTTCAACAGGATTTTCTTTAGGATTAGCCTGAAGGTACATATTATTATTACCTGTCCAGCTTAATGGCACTCTGACAAGTACTGAACGGTTCCTGTCGCCCCAGCATATATTGACCGGCGCCTCCTGGTGTGGAACAAGGCGGAAGTAAGATGTTGGAGTAGTGTTGCCGAAAGCAGTCAGTGAAGCTGCCATGTCGAGATAACCGGCGATGGCTTTTTTTGCAACATCGCTCAGCTTGTCATTTTCAACCATAACATTATGATTATTTTTCATAAGTCTTGTGTGTATGTGAAAGCCGCTTCCTGCTTTACCTACAGTGATTTTCGGTGCAAAAGTAATATTTATACCGTGTTTATACGCCAGTGTTCTGAGAATCCACGCGGCAATTAACAACTGGTCTGCCGCTTCTTCAACGGGAGAGGGCATGAATTCAAGTTCATTCTGTTCGTATTCGGTATTTCCCAAAGTAAAATTTCCAACTTCACAGTGCCCGTATTTTAAATTGCCACCTGTTTGAGCAATAGCAAGCATGGCTTCGCGTCTGAACTGTTCCCATTTTGAAAATGGCGATGATTCATGGTATCCTTTTTGATCGACAACTTCAAACAAAGAGGATTTTTCGCTGATGAGATAATATTCCATTTCACCCATTGCCTGAAAAGTAAAACCTGTAGATTCTTTCAAAACATTGTTAGCTTTTTTCAGAATATATTCGGGAGAACTTTCAAGCGGGTTGCCGTCTTTGTCGAAATAAGAACAAAGAATATCGAGTGATGGGATCTCGGAAAACGGATTAACAAAAGCTGTTTTATAACGTGGAATAACATAAAGGTCGCTTGAACCCGTCTCAATATGTGAAAACAGACTTGAACCATCAACCCTTTCTCCCATCGTTAGAATATCGTTTAAATGCTTCCGATTACTGATTACAAAACTCAGGGTTTTAAGTCTCCCATCTTCGCCCGCATACCTGAAATTGATCATCTCTATATTATGTTTCTCAATATAAAGTATCAAATCTTCTTTTGTGAAATTTTTCGGTATTTTATTCAGATATTGAACAAGAGGATTCGGGTTCATTAAAATTTTATTATTCATAATTATATTTATTGTTGTTACAAATTTTATATTTTAGCTGCCAAATTTACTCAAAGTTTTTAATAAAATGTAAATTTGTCAATTTGATACAGATATTTTATAATAAATTAATTAAATCAGATAAATAAAAATGATGCAAAAGTTACTTTTACTTGGTGATGAAGCAATTGCTCAGGCAGCAATTGACGCTGGATTAAGTAGAATTTTTGCATATCCTGGCACTCCTTCTACAGAGATAACAGAATATGTTCAACATTCTAAAGAAGCAAAAGAAAAAAACATCCGTTCCACATGGTCGGCAAATGAAAAAACAGCAATGGAAGCAGCAATAGGAACTTCTTATGCAGGTAAGCGAGCTATGGCATGCATGAAACATGTAGGCCTTAATGTAGCTTCGGATCCATTTGTCAATTCGGCTATCACAGGCGCAAATGGCGGTTTGATCATTGTTTCTGCTGACGACCCTTCGATGCATTCATCTCAGAACGAACAGGATTCGAGATTCTACGGCAAGCTTGCCATGATCCCGGTTCTTGAACCATCCAACCAACAAGAGGCTTACGATATGGTTCATTACGGTTTTAACCTTTCCGAAAAACTGGGAACTCCGGTTCTTTTGCGCATCACAACAAGACTCGCACACTCAAGGGCGGGAGTTGAAAGAAAAAACGAACGAAAACAAAACGATCTTTGCTTGCCCGAAAATCCAAAGCAATTTATCCTTTTACCTGCAATTGCAAGAAAACGGTACAAAATTCTTTTAAAAAAACAGGATGATTTTATTAATGCATCCGAAACTTCGGGAAATAATTTATATATTGATGGTGAGGATAAATCACTTGGAATAATTGCCTGCGGAATTGCTTACAATTACCTTATGGAAAATTATCCTGACAGAAGAGCGCCTTATCCTGTATTAAAAATCACTCAGTATCCGCTCCCTGAAAAAATGGTAAAAAGGTTGGTGGACAAATGTGATGAAATTCTTGTTTTGGAAGATGGTTATCCAATAGTGGAAGAATCACTCAAAGGTTTTCTCGGTATAGGAATTAAAGTCAGGGGGCGTTTAGATGGCTCTATACCTCGCGATGGTGAATTAAATCCAAACATTATTGCCGTAACGCTTGGTTTGGAAGACACACGTAAGTACGATATTCCCGAATTAGTGGCGAACAGGCCACCATCATTATGTATCGGTTGTTCACACAGAGATACATACATTGCATTGAACGAAGTTATGAAAGAATATTCTGCCGGAAGAGTATTCTCCGATATAGGATGTTACACACTCGGCGCCCTCCCTCCTTTTAATGCTATAAATAGTTGTGTGGACATGGGCGCTTCGATAACGATGGCTAAAGGAGCCGCCGATGCCGGCCTGACACCCGTAGTTGCGGTTATCGGCGATTCCACTTTTACTCATTCCGGAATGACCGGACTACTTGATGTTATAAATGATAATTCACCGGTTACAGTTTTAATTTTGGATAATTCAACTACCGGAATGACAGGCGGGCAAAAATCTGCTGCAACAGGAAAAATTGAAGCAATTTGCCAGGGGCTTGGCGTAGAAAAAGAACATATCAAAGTTATTAAGCCTCTTAAGAAATTTCATGATGAAAATGTTAAGGTAATATCCGAAGAGTTGAAATACAACGGTGTGTCGGTGGTAATCCCACGCCGGGAATGTGTTCAGACACTCAATAAAAGAATGAGAGCCAAGGGGAAAATTAGAAATTAGAAATTAGAAATTAGTGAACAGTCGGCAGTCAGCAGTCGGCAGTAATTGGTAATCATTAATCAGTAATTTCATATTAACACAAACAAAATTGCACAATAACATAAAAAAAATATATTAACACAATAACACGAACAATTTAACAATTTAACACTTTAACTTTTTAACTCTTTTACTCTTTTACTCTTTTACTCTGTAACTTTGTAACTTTGTAACTTCTTTAACATATAAACAAATTTTATACTGATGAAAAAAGATATAATATTAGCCGGAGTTGGGGGACAGGGAATTTTATCAATTGCAGCAATAATAGGAATGGCGGCTGTTGATGCAGGTTTGTACTTGAAACAGGCTGAAGTTCACGGGATGAGCCAGAGAGGAGGCGATGTCCATTCAAACCTGAGGTTATCTGATAAAGAAATAGCTTCTGATCTTATCCCGATAGGTAAAGCTGATATAATTCTTTCTGTTGAACCAATGGAATCGCTCAGATATTTGCCTATGCTTTCGCCCGAAGGTTGGCTGGTAACAAATACTAAGGCATTTGTAAATATTCAGGATTATCCTGATCCTGATAAAGTAATTGAAGAGATCAGGAAACTCCCGAAACATATCGCTATCGATGCCGAACAGATCGCAAAAGACCTTGGTTCGGTCCGTTCGGCAAATATGGTGGC
>CBDUSJ010000115.1:0-7696 GCA_965369845.1 uncultured bacterium
GGTTTCAATTCTGCAACTGCTATTAGCTCACAGCCCTTTACTATTTTTGGGAACCCAACTTCAATTAACTATAATGACAGTAAAAATAAATTGTCGGTTTATCCAAATCCCGGCTTCGATAAAATCTATTTAAACTCAAACAAAACCGTGCTTCATTTTAAACTATATAACCTCAGCGGGCAATGCATTATGGATAAAACTAATCCCGGCTCTTTTATAAATACCAAAGACCTGATACCGGGATTATACAGCTTTGAAATCATTTTAAAGGATGACTCACACAGGTTTGGGAAATGGCTTAAGATTGATAATTAAAAGGCTTTTTGTTATTAACAACCCACTTTCACTACCCGACTGCGTCATTCAGGCAGGCATCATTCCATCATTCATTCGTTTCAATCATTCATTCGTTTCAATCATTCATTCGTTTCTTGAGTATGACAACTAAATCATCTATCTTGCTATTCACCAATGATATATTAAATAACGATTTGTACTACACACAATAACGCGTGAACAATCATCAAGTTTGGATTTTCTGACTTCATGGAAATAAAATTGACAACAATAATAATGAATACCCAACACTAAATAATGAATGTAGAAATAGGTCAATTCGTTAATGGCAATATTTTTAGGACATTATTTAATTAATGGGGTGTCAGATCGTCTCCTGTGAAACGCATAACGTTGGCAATATGAAAAGTTGGGCATTTTGAAACACCAAACTTTCAATTTACTACTTCGTTTATTTATTGTTAATTCGTTCATATTTACCACTTTCCGCCCAATTTTTTATATTGCGTGTTGGTGTGCGTTTTTTCTTAGATTTCTAATCTTTCTGAATATTTCAATCTTTTCTATTCTTTTATCTTCAATGTCATAATCGTCTTGTAATCCAAGCCAGAATTTAGCAGAGTTTCCAAAATATGAACTTAATCGTAATGCTGTATCTGCTGTAATTCTTCTATTTCCTTTTATTATCTGTGATATTCTTGTCTGCGGAATATCAATATCCTTTGAAAGTTTATAAGCAGATATTTGCATTGGTTTTAAAAATTCTTCCAATAATATTTCTCCGGGATGTATGTTTTCTAATCTTTCCATTTTAAATTTATTTATGATAGTCCAAAATTGCTACTTGATGTGAATTGTTATTTTTCCAAATAAAAATTATTCTCCATTGATCATTTATTCTAATGCTATGATATTTATTAAGCTTTCCAGTCAATTTTTCAAGTCTGTTTGAAGGAGGAATTTTTAAGTCCATTAAATTCTGTGAGTTATTCAACATTCTCAACTTTCTTCTTCCAATTTTCTGAATTTCGATTGGAATTTTTTTAACTCGTTCTCCATTCCAAATTTTGTCTGTTTCTTTTGATCCAAATGAAATTATCATAATATCTTAATACGTTACTAACGCCAAAGATAAGTATTTATTTTGAATTACAAGTGTTCTTTTAGTTTTTTATTTTTAAAATGCACACCAACGCACAGTAATTCAATTTGTTCATGTTTTGTGGAATATTTCATAACACATTGATTCGTTTGCATTTATATAAATCACGGGGAATGATCGGATACTATATTTAAAAAATATTAAATAGGCGTTAAAAAGATTATTTTTTTTGTCAAAATATTATTTAGCAGTTTTAAAGTGTGTATTCTAAAATATGTATTTTTGGCATTTTATACGAAATTTAATTAATTCTAAAAATTAAAGAAGATGCAAGATAAAGCTTTCCAGGATTTTTATCCTGATGATTTTAACCATTGCTATGGCTGCGGGCAATTAAACGAAAGCGGTTATAAAATACGAAGTTACTGGGATGGTGATGGGGATATTGCAATAGCTGAATTTGAACCAAAACTATATCATACTGCGCTTCCCGGATATGTTTACGGTGGACTTATTGCTTCGCTTATCGATTGCCATTCTACAGGAACTGCTGCTGCTGCCATTTATAAAGCCGAAAACCGGCCGATGGATTCCCAACCGGCTGTTCGTTGCGTAACAGCATCACTGCATGTAAATTACCTGAAACCGACTCCTCTTGAAGGGAAATTGAAACTACGCGCCACAGTTAAAGAAATTAAAGGAAAAAAAGTGGTTGTTGATGTGCAACTTTTTTCAAAAGATGAATTATGTGCCATCGGCGAGGTGGTAGCAGTAAGGGTAACCAAAGAATGGGTGAATAAATATATTAAGTAGTCTTTGCACGAAAACAAAAATGCTTATTACAGATTTCCTGACACTATAAATGATTATCAATCTGTTATAGGTTTTTGACGGAAAACAATAGTGACACTTTTTTAATATCGAATAACGAATACTTAATACTGAATATCGAAATAATAACCAAATAATCAAATTATTAATGGCTTGCTTTACTTCTTCATTCTTTATTCGATGTTCGTTATTCGTTATTCGTTATTTTTGGTGTTATTGATATTTCATATTAATCAGTAAATTTGAAGTTTTCAATTAACAAATCCATCCACCCGTATGGGCGGACAAGTTTCGCGGCTTTTTAATCTTAATCCAATTCCACAATAATTTTATTTATGCCAAAAATTCTTATTCTTCAGGGAAAAACATCGGGTCCCATGGCGGCAATAAGATCGGCTCCGTATCAAGGATTTTTAATGCTTCATCCGAAACATATTTTTTTCTTACGACTAATCTGAACATGTATTCGTTAAACCAATTGTCTGTCATAACAAGAAAACCCTTAAATCCGGCATCTGCCCCCCAACTGTTTTCGAGCAGCCATTTATTTATTTTACCTTCTTGAGATAGATCAACACCGCAAAGGCTCATGCCGTGTGATGAACCGCTTTCGTGTGTTTCGATCCTTTCTTTTTTATCCATGCCGAATTTAACACCAAACAGGTCGTCGTAATCATAATTGTGAATGTCTAAAGTTCCTTTATCCTTGTTAAGTTGTTTGCCAACGTCGCACGAAAAATACATCGCTTCATTGTCGAGGATAGAATTTTTAGCGAATATTTTAATTTCGTTACAAGGCAGGTTGACGTATTTCCAGTTATTACCTTCAAAAATATGCCTGTCATAATCTATTTCATAAAGTTTGTAATAATCGCGGCTTGGGTCATTCATCAACATTACATAGTCGTCAAGGTTCACTTTTACAAAATCTTTATAAAATGAAAGCGGTGTATAATTCTTAAGTTCGCTCAAGTCGCCGTCTGTTGTTTTATATCGCCAATCAAACGATGCCGGAGGTTCGCTGAGACAAAACACAAGGATACGGTAAACATCTACAAGCATTTCGGTTTTTTTTACCTCCATTGCTTTTTTACTTTTTCCTTCTTTGTTCATATTTCTCAGAACGATGGCATCTTTACGAAGTTTTCTTTTAAGTAGCCGCGTCATCCATCTTGTACTTTCCGAATTTTTTGTGTCGGGCATTATTTCCGATGGCACCAATCCGTATTTTTCAACAATATCAACAACACCTGTCCACTGGCCTCCGTCATTAATCGGATGTTTCAGCAACCAATCAACCATTTTATCGTCAAGGGGTTTGTCAGCGGTTTTAATTATCCCTTCAAGAAAAAGGTTTGCTTTCTCGAGCTGATCCCAAAAGAACGGATAAGTTTGTGATAGTTCAAATTTTTCTAAATCATATTCTTCAATAACTTTAACTCTAATTACGTTCAGGCCGGTATATAACCAGCAACGGCCCGATGATTTCTGGTCTGTAATACCCTTTATTTTTACTTTATTCGAAAAGTACATATCAAGCTTGCCTTCCGTTGTCTGGTTTAGTGCAAGTTTTTGTATGTCGTTGTTGGTAATGGCGTTGATAAGCGCCCTTGTGTCAGCATTGTTTTTTACCGAAGATTTTATTTCCTCCAGAATTTTTGGTGTAATTTGTCCGGAGTTTTGTTTTTGTGCATTTGTATTGATTGTAGCCAGCACAATTAGGAAGAAACATATTATAAATCCGAATGTTTTCATAAGTAAAAAATTTAATTATTTATTTTAGAAAATTACTTTGCAAAACTTATTGCTCTTGTTTCGCGGATTACAGTTATCTTTATCTGGCCGGGGTAAGTCATTTCCTCCTGGATTTTTTTCGACAAATCGTATGAAAGAATATTGGCTTCTTCATCCGAAATTTTATCAGCGCCAACAATTACTCTTAATTCTCTTCCTGCCTGTATTGCATAAGTTTTAACAACTCCCGGATAAGAAAGAGCGAGGTCTTCAAGGTTTTTCAGACGCTGGATATATGCTTCCACCACTTCACGCCTTGCTCCGGGCCTTGCTCCTGAAATGGAATCACAAATCTGTACGATTGGTGCAATCAATGTGGTTTTTTCTATTTCATCGTGATGAGCGCCGATGGCATTGCATATATCAGGCTTTTCCTTGAATTTTTCAGCCAGTTTCATGCCGAGTAGTGCGTGTGGCAGTTCCGATTCACTATCAGGCACTTTTCCAATGTCATGCAGCAAACCTGCTCTTTTTGCCATTTTTGTGTTTAACCCCAATTCTGCGGCCATTGTTGCGCAAAGATTTGCTACCTCTCTCGAATGTTGTAAAAGGTTCTGCCCGTAGGATGAACGGTATTTCATTTTACCAATCATCCTGACAAGTTCATGATGCATTCCGTGAATTCCAAGGTCGATGCATGTTCGTTTACCGGCGTCAATAATTTCCTGCTCGACTTGTTTTTTGGTTTTGGAAACAACTTCCTCGATCCTTGCAGGGTGGATACGGCCATCGGTAACAAGTTTATGTATCGAGAGTCTTGCAATTTCGCGTCTTACCGGATCGAAACCTGAGAGAATAATAGCCTCCGGCGAATCATCGATAATAATTTCTATACCGGTAAGGGCTTCTAATGTCCTGATATTTCTACCCTCCCGTCCGATTATCCTTCCTTTAATTTCATCATTGTCGATGTTGAAAACCGAAACGGAATTTTCGATAGTATTTTCTGCTGCAGTTCTCTGAATAGTTTCAATGATGATTTTTTTAGCTTCCATATTTGCAGTAAGCTTGGCTTCTTCCATAATGTCCTGAATAAAAACCATGGCTTCGCTTTTGGCTTCATCTTTAAGATTATCTAATAGCTGTGCCTTTGCCTCATTTGCCGAAAGCCCTGAAATCTCCTCAAGTTGCTGAATCTGTCGCTGGAGCGATTTACCAAGTTCTTCCTGTTTCTTATTTAATATTTGTAACTGATTATTCAGGTTCGATCTAATAGAATTTACTTCTCTTTCTTTTCTTTTAAATTCTTCGATTCTTTGAGAAAGCGAAGAATCTTTTTGCTTTAAGCGGTTTTCGTTTTTTTGAAGCAGATTGTTTCGTTCATGAACAAGTTTTTCATGTTCGGTTTTTAGCTGTAAAAATTTTTCTTTTGCCTGTAAAATTTTATCCTTTTTAAGTACTTCGGCTTTTTGTTTGGCCTCCTTTAGTATGTTTATACTTTTTTTCTCAATCGCTTTTCGTATCACTGTTGATGCAAGGAGAATACCCAGGGCTAAAGCGACAACCCCGGTGATGATCATCATAAGTATTTCATTATCCATTTTCTAAATATTTTTTAAAAGCATCTGGGGGAGAATGAGGAAGAAAAAAACCCGCAATTAATCCCTGGAGTTTGGTAAACCCCAGACTGTATTACTAAGGCTACCGCTAATTTCAAACGTCCACTGTTTCCTGAAACGGAAAACTCCGGTTGCCCAAAGTTGAGGCCTGTTTTAGATTAGCTGAGATCACCCTAAAGTTTAAAATGTTGAGTTTACAAACTGTAACATGAATTAATGCGGGTATATTTTTATTAAATGTACGAGCTTTGTATGTTTTTTTCGTTTTTCAAAGAACGTTAATCTTTACCTGTTATATTATTTTCTGTTAAAAGATTATTGATTTTATCTAACTTGTCAAACATCTGATTATCCTTAAAGGTTACCTGCCGTTCTAATTTAATGGCTTTAACTGCATATTGTAAAACCACCATTGCTAATAAGTCCTGTTTATCTTTATAATCATAATTTTCCGAATACCCTTTAATATTTTGATTTATTAACTTAGCAGCTTTCCTTATTATTTCTTCATCCTTATTTGATAACCTGTATTCCCTGTCAGCTATTTGAACATTTATCCAAAATTTCTTATCAGGGTTTAATAAATTCATTATTTAGTCATTTAAAAGCCCGATGCACTTATCAACTTCCCGCAAAAGTTCGTTTAATTTAAGTTTTGCATTAGTTGTTCCTATTCTCCCGTCTAATGCTTTTGTGATTTTAATTATATTTGATTTATATTCTAATTGTTTTACTTTCAATTTTAATTCATCAACTTGTTTTAATAATTCTTTATTTTCATTTTTTAATTCTATGTTTTCAAGCGATATAATTGATTGGCGGTCAATCAGTTTCCTGGTTTTGTATTCTATCCCGCTAACTAATGTTATTAAATCTTTCATTAGTGCATTACCGCCGTTTTTTTAAAAACTTTACAAAAGTAAAAATAATTTATTTAATTATGAAATTTAAAAATAAAAAAATTTAATAAAATCCCACAATTTTTAAATATTTTAACGCAAGTTGCTGGTAGTTTTATTATATGTGTCAGCATTTTTTTTAATTTTGTTTGTGGATATTATGAAAAATAAAAAATATTGAAACCCTCAAAAAATTTAAACTTAGCTGAGATATGACTGAAGATTTTATATATTATTTATGGAAATACAAATTTTTAAGCAACGGTTTACGTACTTGTAATGATGAAGCGCTTCAGATAATTTCGCCAGGTCAAAGAAATTCCAATTCGGGGCCTGATTTTCTGAATGCAAAGATAAAAATTGGCAGTACGATTTGGGCCGGAAATGTTGAAGTGCATATTAAATCGTCCGATTGGTTTGCACATCATCACCAAAACGATGAGGCATATACTAACATAATCCTGCATGTTGTTTATGAAAATGACAAAGCTGTTTATGATAAAAACGGTGTATTGATACCAACTCTTGAAATTAAAGGAAAATTCAGACAAGAGCTTTACGAACGTTACCGTGATTTTCTCGAAAACAGTTATTGGACGCCTTGTCAGAATATGTTCGGCCAGGTTAGTAGGATAGTGATAAAAAGCTGCCTGGAACGGATGCTTGTTGAGCGTCTTGAAAGGAAATCATGTGATATTTACAGATTACTGAACATTAATAAAAATAACTGGGAAGAAACATTTTATCAGGTCCTTGCTTCAAATTTCGGGTTCAGGTTAAATGAACAACCTTTTTTGATGCTTGCCAAATCATTGCCATTAAAAATCCTGGCAAAGCATAAAAACAACCTGCTACAGATAGAAGCATTATTGTTTGGACAAGCCGGACTTCTTCATAAAGATTTTAGCGAACAATATCCGTTATTTCTTAAAAATGAGTATAATTTTTTAAGAAAGAAATATTCTCTTAAACCTGCCGAAGGACATTTATGGAAGTTTCTCAGGCTTCGGCCTTCAAATTTTCCAACAATAAGAATTTCTCAGTTTGCTCACCTGATATATAAATCCGAATCATTACTCTCGAAAATACTTAGCACAAAGCAAAGTGAAGAATTATTCGAGTTCTTCTTGCTTAATGCTTCAACCTACTGGGACGAGCATTATGTTTTTGAAAAAAAATCGGTCAGGAAAAAGAAAAAAATCGGAAAAGAAACA
>CBDUSJ010000116.1:0-7690 GCA_965369845.1 uncultured bacterium
ATATCCTATGTAATTCTTCAACATCCATTTTTAAGAAATGAAACTTGTTTTAGTCGGCAGTCCATACGGACTCCTTTCAGTCGTCGGCAGTTATTTTAATATTTAACATCTAACTTTTCAATCTCCTAACTTTCCTGCTTTTCAACTCTTCAACTCTTCAACTTTCCCACTTTTCAACTCTTCAACTTTCCCACTTTTCAACTCTTCAACTCTTTAACTTTTCAACTCTTTAACTCTTCAACTTCCCTCTTCCCCACTCTCAAAACTTCTCATAATCCCCATCGAGTTCATCACCTTTTAAACTAATATTTAATCCGTTTTTTTGAGTACTTGCAATTTTGAGTGATTTTTCGCCTTTGAGCGGCAATTTTTTATTTTCACTAAAAATATTCCGTTTTTGACGGTATTGTTCGCCTCCTGTTTTAAAAAACTCGACAGCTTCTTTCAGGTGTTCGGCCTGTGTTGCAAGTTCTTCGGAACTTGTGGCCATCTCTTCCGATGAAGCAGCATTTTGTTGAATTACCTGGTTAAACTGCTGCACCGCACTGTTTATCTGTTCGGCGCCTGAATTTTGTTCGATACTTGCCGCGGTTATTTCCTGAACCAACGTTAAAGTATTTTCAATCTGCGGGACAATTTCACTAAAAAGACGCCCCGATTTTTCGGCAACATTAACGCCCGATTTTGAAACTTTATTAATTTCGGCAGCAGCAATCTGGCTACGTTCGGCAAGCTTTTTAACCTCGTCTGCAACCACTGCAAATCCTTTTCCGTATTCTCCTGCCCGGGCAGCTTCAACGGCTGCATTTAGCGACAAGATGTTTGTTTGGTATGATATATCCCCTATAATAGATATTTTTTCCACGATTTCTTTTATTGCATCAACGACAACAAATACATTTTCAGCGCCTTCTTTAATATTTGAGGTTGCTTTGCCTGTAATAATTTCGGTTTGTTTTGAGTTATTTGTGTTTTGTTGGATGCTTGACGACATTTCTTCAAACGACGATGAGATTTCTTCAACCGACGAAGCCTGTTCGGTTGCTCCCTGCGATATCTGTTGTGAAGTTATACTCATTTGATTACTGGCTTCAGCGATATTTTCAGATGACGTTTTTATATAAGAAATTATATCCCTTAGTTTATTTTTCATATTTTTTAATGCAACAGCTAATTGACCTATTTCATCGCGCTGGTCAACATCGATTTCTGCAGTAAGATCACCATTGGCAATAGTTTTTGCAAATTCCACACTTTTAAATACCGGCCTGGAAATTGAGCGGGTAATAAGTGTGCCGAGAATAAGGCCTATTATTATTGCTATTATCAATCCTATTATCATAATATTTGAAGAAATAACGGAAGTGTTAATAGCGTTTTCTGCAAAATTTACCGTATTATCTGTACTATACTGTGAAATATCACGACATAAAGTCAGCACATCAAATCCTACAGTTGACAGCTCAGTATTAACATTCTGAAGTTCTCTCAAATTGACAAGAAAATCATCCATAGCCTGATGATAATTGTCCGAAGTTTTCTGGATATTATCTAATCGTTTAAAATTAATATCCTGGTTTGTTTTACTGCGTATATCCAGGATAAGCGTATTAATTTCATCAAATTTCGAAATAGCTTTTTCCAATAATTTATCATCTCTTATTGACTGACTTTTGTAATTTTCAATACGGGAAAAATTAAACTTGTCGAGAAGATTATTAATTAACAAAATTTTATCAAGCCTTTCGGAGGTGATTGATCTAGAAGCTATTTCATCCATTGCATAGTTTTCCTGGCCATTCAGATAGTCAAAGATATTTTGCAAAAAAACTGTAGATGCTATATCCATTTGTTTTCTACCTTCTTTCAAATTGTCGGTTAACTTCGTAGTTTGCTGTATAAGCTGTTCGTATTTATCAACCAACATTTCAACTTTGTTGATATTCTGTTTGAATACATCTTTGCTATTAATATAAGTCAACTCATGTGCCTCCCTGAATATCCGTTTAATTTTATTTAGTTGTTTCATCCCTTCATTTAGATAATGACTCTCCTCACTCAGTCCGTATCCTCTCATGGCATACATGATTTCCAGTACGGTTTTTTCGAGATTTGTAGATATGGTTGCTTCAGGAATATTTTCATTAGCCAGTCGATACGATTGCTGTTTAACATCGTTGCTCTGGATGATTGCTGTTACACCAATAATAATTGTTATCAGTATCAGCAGGCCAAAACCAATTGCCAGTTTAGAGCCTAATTTTAAATTTTTCCATTTCATATTTACCTCCGGTTTATTTGTTATTATTTTTATTATTTTCAGATTGTTCATTTTCCTTGTTATCGTCCTGCTTGTCTGTAGCTTTTTCCTTAAGTTCAATAATTTCATCGGTCGAGAAAACCTTGTCCATATTCAGAACCATAATAAACTTATCGTTTATTTTCATCACACCCTCAATAAACTCCGACTTAAACTGGCTTCCAAGACTTGGCGAGGGTTTAATGTTTTCCGGGTCATATTCCAGAACCTCCTGCACAGAATCTACAATTGCGCCAATATCGGTTTTTTCATCATCAATTTTAATGCTTAAAACAAGTATGCATGTTTTTGAAGTGTATTCGACTGCTGTCATTCCAAATTTTTGCCTTGTGTCGATTATGGGAAGAACATTTCCCCACAGGTTTATTACTCCTTTCATATAGGAAGGAGCTTTAGGCACTTCTGTTATTTTTTGCATTTCGAGTATCTTCAACACATTTTTTACATGCGAAGCAAAAAGCTCATTGCCGAGCTCAAAAATCAAATACGAATTTGCTTTCATATCTTTTTTCTTTCATTATTTAAAATTTACTTCATTTTTTATATTATTTACTCCGGTTTTATAAATTGATTAGAGAACACCGATACGATTTTATTGGAATCGAGTACCAGGGCAACCGTACCATCGCCTAAGATTGTTCCGCCTGAAATAAATTCCTGATCTTTATAATGCCTGCCCAAAGGTTTTAGCACTGTTTGATATTCTCCTATTACCTTATCGATAACTAATCCAACCATACGATTTTCAAATTTTACAATAACTATTTCCTCTCTTTCGGGGCATGTACCTTGAAAGTTAAATTTTTTGCGGAGGTAAAAGAATGGTGTTTGTTTGCTGTCGAGAACAATAAGGTCATTGAACGATTTTGCGATTTCAGAATGATTAACCGAATAAATTTTATAAACAGACGAAAGCGGAATAATATAATGTGTGTCATTTATTGTAACCTGCAATCCGTCGATTATCGATAGTGTCAACGGCAATTTAATAATCATAGTAGTTCCTTTTCCATATTCGGAATACACTTCTGCAACTCCTCTTATCTGCGATATTTTTTTTCTGACCACATCCATACCAACCCCTCTGCCTGATAAATTCGAAACAGCCTCCGCCGTTGAAAATCCGGGTAAAAAGATAAGGTCCATGATTTGTTTTTTACTTAATACTGCATTTTCGTTTACAATTTTTTTATCAATTGCTTTTTGCAGAATTTTGTCAGCATCTATACCGGCGCCGTCATCCTTCACTTCAATATAAACATTGCTTCCCGAATAATATGCCTTTAGAATTATTGTTCCTGTTTTCGGTTTTCCGTTTTTCACACGGGTTTCAGTATCTTCTATACCATGGTCGATGCTGTTGCGCAAAATGTGCATTAACGGATCGCTGAGGCTTTCGATTATCGATTTATCTAATTCTGTTTCCTGGCCTTCAACTACAAAATTTATCTTTTTACCCAATTCATTTGAAAGGTCGCGCACCATGCGCTGAAACTTTGTGATTATACTGCCGATGGGAATTAACGAAATACTGAAAGCATTATCACGAAGCTGTTTTGAAAGTTTCTGTACATTTTCGGAGATAGTTGTTAGCTCGGGGTCATTTCTTTTTTCCGTATAAAGATTTAATCTTGCCTGAATGGTAACCATTTCGCTAACAAGTCTCATGAGTTGATCAATTTTTTCGGAAGATACTCTTATGCTTGTAATGGCGGTTTTAACTTTGGGTTTTACTTTAGTTACCGATGATTCGGGAATTTTATCCGGCGGTTTGTCCGGGATTTGTTTTTTTTCAGGAGTATTTTTAATAAGGTCGTCAATATTAAACTGTTCATTATTTTCTGATGCGGATTCAATTTTTTCACAGAAATATTTTTCGTTTAAAAGATCGATGTTTGAAATTTTCCTGATTTCTATTTCCGAATCGTCTTCAACAAAGAGAAACACGTCGAGAATGTTCTGTTCCGTCTCGCTTGTGAAAACAAATATTTCCCACCAGGTATAGCAAAGTGTAAAATCAATATTGTCAATATCCGGTACTTTATCGAAATGAACAAATATTTTTGTGTTGCCCAAAGTATGAATTTCGTCAAGTAAAAAAAGAGGATTAGTGCCGTTATTGAAAATATATTTATTGGGCATAAAGTAAATATAATAAGTTCCGAATTGGTCGTCTAAAGGTTTTGCTTTTCTGAACTCGGGAGTTGCAATATCTTTGGGAAGAGAATATTCACCATGTTTTCCGACTAATTTATCAGTAATAATTTTTTCGATTTTGGATGTAAAATTGTTATGCGCTTTCTGGGTTTCTTCATCAAGGTCATCTCCGGAAGCAAGTAGAACCTTAAGATGGTCAACCGAGTTCAGTGTGATATCGAGCAGTTCGGTGGAAATTTTCATTTCGCCATTCCGTACAAAATCATAAATTGATTCAAGATTGTGAGTAAATTCGCTGATTTTAAAATAACCAAACATACCTCCGTTGCCTTTCAAAGTATGCATCACTCTGAATATTTTTTCAATCTCTTCTTTATCCTTAGGATTTTTTTCAAGGATCAGAAGTGATTTCTCAAGGTCTGAGATTAGTTCATCAGCCTCTTCGATGAACTTTTGCTTAAATTCCTCCATCATATCCATAGTCAGAAACTATATTTGGTTTTTATCTTAAAACTTTTCTTATCACGGCAATCAACTTTTCGGGAACAAACGGTTTGATGATCCATCCTGTTGCTCCTGCTTTTTTTGCTTCCATTTTTTTGGAAGTTTGCGATTCGGTTGTCAGAACAAGAATCGGAATTCTTTTGTATTCCTGTAATTTCCTGATTTCTTTTGTTAATTCAGTTCCATTTATGTTTGGCATGTGAAGGTCGGTAATGACGAGGTCAACAGCTTTTCCGTCAAATTGTTTCAACGCTTGTTCACCGTCCTCGCTGGTCAAAACATCAAAACCTTCTTTCCTGAGTGTGAAACCGACCGCTTCCCTGATACTTAAGGAATCATCAACAATAAGAATTGTTTTATGCATAATTATCATAGTTTAAATCGTGTGCTTATTAATCCCGCTGTTTTTCAGCAGTTCTTCAATCCCTAAAGGCAAACTAATTTTTACTTTTAGTTCTTTTGAAGAATTGGAAACCGATTTTTGCAAAGAAACCAAAAGCTGATAAAAAGCAAGGTCAAAATCTGTTACTTCACAAATGCTAATTTCAAGTTTAGTATATTGTCCGAGATTTTTAAGAATTTTTTCTCCTATTTCACCGGCATTATCGATAGTAAGCTTTCCTTTGATCTCTAAATTCAAAACGTCTTTATCTTTTTTATTAAAAAGTATTTCCGCGTTTTTCATGTCTAAAAAATTTATTTTTTCACTAATTTAAAAAAGTTGTCTAATTTACAAGAATTTTATCACTACGCGTTATTGATAAAAATTTCATCTTGTTTTGTTTTTCTAATTAAGGCTACCATCTGCCTGGGATATGGCATCCACATTCGGGGCAAACTCCGTTATTAACAACATTTTTGGCAATATAAAATCCTTTTCGTTCAATTAGTAGTTTACCACAATCAGGGCAATAAGTATTTTCTGCATCTGTTCCGGGAACATTTCCGATATACACAAATTTTAAACCTGAATCATGGGCAATTTTTCTGGCTTTTTCAAGTGTGCTTTTTGGAGTGGGCGGAAGCTGCGATAATTTATACTGAGGATGAAAACGGCTGAAATGAAGCGGATATCCGGCAAAGCCATTTTCAAAAAGCCAGTCGCACATTTTGCGTATCATGTCAAAATCGTCGGTCCATTCGGGAACGATAAGATTTGTAATTTCCAGCCAAACATCATTTTCCTTCAATAAAACCAAAGTATCAAGAATGGGTTGCAAAGTTCCCGCATTCAGCATTTCATAAATTTCGTTGCTAAAACTTTTAAGGTCGATATTTGCCGCATCGATATATTTTATAAGTTCCCGCAAAGGTTCCTTGTTTATATAACCCGCCGAGACAATTATATTTTTAATGCCTTTAACTCTGGCAATTTTGGCAGTATCGAGAGTATATTCGTAAAATGCAATAGGGTCGGAATAGGTGTAGGCGATTGATTGGCAAGAATTTTTTATACATTCTTCCACAACTTTTTCGGGCATCAGGTCGTAGTTCCTGGTTTCGAGCGGGCTGGCCTGAGAAATTTCCCAGTTCTGGCAATTCAGGCAAGCAAGGTTGCATCCGGCAGTACCTATCGAATATGCGCGGCTTTTGGGAAAAAAGTGATAGAGAGGTTTTTTTTCGATCGGGTCAACATGAACGGCACAAGGATTTCCGTAAGCAATTGTATAAAGTGTTCCATCATAATTAACGCGTGTGCGGCAGTCGCCCGTTTCACCCGGTTTGATACGGCAATCGTTTGGGCAGAGCAGACATTTAACGCCACGCGCTGTTGGAGTTGAATATAATGCTTTGCGGCTGTATTTGCCCGGCCCGGAGTTGCCGGCGGGTAAAAACGAATTCTCAGGAATTTTTATATTTCTCCCGAAAACCGGAAATCCGTACATACTAGCACACAAACCGCCTGCGCCAAGTATTCCGACTTTCAGAAAATCACGTTTGTTAATTTTTTCCAACATTTGAATTTTTTTAAAAATTAAAAAATCAAAGTTATAAAATATTTTATGATTGAAATAAAAAACAGGAAATATTTTTTATCCGGTGACGTTTTCAATATATGATTTTCTTACTAAATATTAGTACCACAACTATCAGAAAATTAAAAGCTCCGAGAATAATTCCCGTACCTACCAAACCGGCCACCGGCAAAAGAATAACTGCCGATAATAAAGCTCCCGCTGCCGAACCGATTAAATCAGCGCTGTAGGCTCGCGCTGCAACAACGGAAGTTTTCTGCTTTTGCAGGAATGTGGAAAGTGAAAATTGCAGGCCTGTGAGTACTCCGGAAAAAATCATCATCAGGTAAAAAACAATTTTTACGAGCATCCCTGATATTTCTTCCGAATTAAGAACTTTTAAAAGCAATGGAAAAATTATCGCCATAATCCCGATAAGAACCTGATTTATTTTAAAAATCCTGAAATAAGATTTTACGGAAATTTTTACAAAGCTTGCAGCGCCTATCGCAAGGCCGGCCATAAAAGCGCTGATAAGAAGCGCTATTGCCTGATAAACATATCCGAAAATTATCTGGAAAGCGATAAGAATAATTATCTCAAGAGTTGAGGCAGTAAAACCTGCGGCAAATATCCCGATATTTACCTTCTTCATAAAAATAAGCAATAAAAAAAATAAAGCCACAATAATGGTAATGATTATCCTTGCATCGGCGCCGAACCACGAAAGCCAGTAAGAGATCTGTTCAAAATA
>CBDUSJ010000117.1:0-7610 GCA_965369845.1 uncultured bacterium
TTTTTTTATTTTTGCGCCTTTCAATTTTTAATTATTCTAATTAATTATGGACAACAAACTTCAGGAACTGACTAAAAAGATTTACAACGAAGGTCTGGAAAAAGGGAAAAAAGAAGCTGAAGAAATTGTAGCAAAAGCCAAAAAGGAAGCTGGAAACATCATCGGGAAAGCCAAAAAGGAATCGGAAAATATTATTAGCGAAGCAAATAAGAAAGCAGAGGAGCTAAAAAAGAATACTCAGTCGGAAATGACTCTTTCTTCAAGACAAGCAATTAATGCGCTGAAACAAAAAATGGTAAATATTGTTATCTCCGATTCGGTGAATGATGCTCTCAGTAAATCTTTTAGCGATAGTGATTTTATCAAAAAGCTGATAACACGAATGATTGAAAACTGGGATAAAATTTCCGGTTCCGAAGAAGGCATCCTGGTTTACCTTTCCGAAAACGAACAAAAAGACCTTAGCGATTATCTGCTGCAAACTGTGGCAAAAAAGGTCAAACAAGGTTTTGAAATCAATTTTGATGAAACGATTAAAAGCGGATTCAAGATCGGACCAAAGGATGGAAGCTATAAAATTAGTTTTACCGATGAAGATTTCAGCCGATTTTTCAAACAGTATCTTCGTCCGAGAACCATTAAATTGCTTTACGGAGATAAATAAAGCAGGATGTTCAAAACAGATTATTTTTACGTAGTTGCCGGTTTGCCCGATATGCTTTTGGATGAGGGCAAAATAAAGATCAGACTTACCGATCTCAGAACTGAGTTGCGGGGCTATCTCACATCTTCCGATTACGTCCTGCTACAAATATTATTTCTAAAACACGATAATGAAAATATTCTGAATCTACTTAAAAAAAATGAAAAACCTTTTATTGAAAACGGAATTTATTCGCTCGATTTTCTTGAAGATGAAATAAAAGAGCCGGATAAAATTTTACCTTATTTAAAAAGTTTCATCCTGAATTATAAAAATGAAACACCGGAATATCCCGACATCGGATGGGAAAACGAACTTGAAACATATTTTTACACATATCTTATTTCAGTAGGTAATGAATTTTTGAGAAACCGGTTTTTATTCGACCTGAACTTGAAAAACATCTGTATTGCTCTCAACTGCCGGAAACATCAGATTTCGCCGGAGAAAGAACTTATCGGGCAGAATTATGTTGTAGAAAGCATTCAAAGGAGCAACGCCCGGGATTTCGGGCTGAGCCAGGAATTTCAGTACATCGACAAAATACTTACCGCTTACGAAAATGACTCGGTACTGGAACGTGAAAAAGCAATTGATACGCTCAGATGGCAATGGCTGGATGATAATACTTTTTTCCACTATTTCACTATTGAAAAAATTCTGGGTTTTATGCTCAAGCTCGAAATGGTGGAAAGATGGATGTCTCTTGATCCGATTGAGGGTAAGAAAATTTTCATTAAGTTACTGAAAGGGATTGATGAAAGCTATGAATTTCCTGCTGATTTTAAATTATATTCAAGAAAAAAATAAAAGCTTAAATAGATGGCAACATACGGAAAAGTTAATGGAATAATTGCAAACCTTGTAATGGTCGAGGTTGATGGGCCGGTTTCACAAAATGAAATTTGCTTTATCACGCTTGGTGAAACCAGGTTGATGGCAGAGGTTATCAAGGTTGTCGGAAATATTGCTTATGTTCAGGTTTTTGAAAGCACCCGAGATTTAAAAATTGGAAATAAAGTCGAGTTTGTCGGACACATGCTTGAAGTTTCATTAGGACCGGGAATCTTGTCGAAAAATTACGACGGCCTTCAAAACGATTTGAATAAAATGGAAGGTATTTTCCTTAAACGCGGCGAATACACCAACCCGCTCGATGATGACAAATTATGGGATTTCAAGCCTCTGGCAAAAGTCGGAGATAACGTTATTGCAGGCGATTGGCTTGGCGATGTTAAAGAAAACTGGGTTCCTCATAAAATTATGGTGCCATTCAAATTTGAAGGCAACTATAAAGTTAAAAGCATTATTGAAGCCGGACAATACGCCATAAAAAATAAAATTGCCGTTTTAACCGATTCTAACGGAAAAGACCACGAAGTAACAATGGTTCAGAAATGGCCTGTAAAAATTGCCATCAAAGCATATAAGGAAAAACCGCGGCCTTTTAAAATGATGGAAACCGGTATCCGTTGCATCGATTCACTTTACCCGATAGTTGAAGGTGGAACAGGATTTACTCCCGGACCGTTTGGCACCGGCAAAACAGTGTTGCAACATGCTCTGTCGAAACACGCTAATGCTGATTTGATTGTTGTGGCTGCATGTGGCGAAAGAGCAAACGAGGTGGTTGAAATATTTACCGAGTTCCCTAAGCTGGACGACCCGCGCACCGGAAGAAAGCTGATTGAAAGAACTTCAATAATTGCAAACACTTCTAATATGCCGGTTGCTGCCCGTGAAGCATCGGTTTATACAGCCATGACAATTGCCGAATATTACCGTTCGATGGGGCTGAAGATACTTCTTTTGGCCGATTCAACATCAAGATGGGCGCAGGCGCTGAGGGAGATGTCGAACAGAATGGAAGAATTGCCCGGGCCTGACGCTTACCCGATGGACCTCCCGGCAATTATTGCAAACTTTTATTCAAGGGCAGGTTTTGTTTATCTCAACAATGGCAAAACAGGCAGTATTACTTTTATTGGCGCTGTTTCGCCGGCAGGCGGCAATCTGAAAGAACCGGTAACCGAATCTACAAAAAAAGTTGCCCGTTGTTTCTATGCTCTTTCACAGGATAGAGCCGACAGCAAAAGATATCCCGCTGTTGACCCGATCGAAAGCTATTCAAAATATCTTGAATATCCCGAATTTGAGGAATATATTAAAGAACACATTTCTGAAAAATGGCTTGCTCAAATGCTCTATGCCAAAAATATGCTTGTAAGAAGCAAAGAGGCTTTTGAACAAATCAATATTCTTGGCGACGACGGCGTCCCGATTGATTATCACATCAGGTTTTGGAAGTCGGAAGTATTTGATTATGTTATCCTGCAACAGGATGCTTTTGATGAAGTTGACGCTTCAACGCCGATAGAACGTCAGCAATACATGATGGAAAAAGTTATGGAAATTATTGATACGGAATTCAGCTTTGAAACATTCGAAGAGGTAAACCAATATTTTAGGATGATCATCAATGTGTTGAAACAAATGAACTATACAAAATTCAAATCAGATGAATTTAAAGGTTTTGAGGAAGAATTAAAAAATCTTATTGAAGAAAGACATGTATTAGAAACTGCCTGAACATCATCAGGAAATACGGAGGTAAAAAGCAATTAAACAGAAAATTATGGAAACCAAGGCTTTTCAAAAGATTTATACAAAAATAAGCCAGATTACAAAAGCTACCTTTTCATTGAAAGCCAAAAACATTGGATACGATGAGCTTGCAATTATTAACGGAAGGCTGGCACAGGTTGTAAAAATAATTGGCGATACCGTTACACTGCAAGTTTTTGGAGGTACTGAAGGCATCCCTACAAATGCAGAGGTCATTTTTACAGGGAAGGCTCCATCGCTGAAAGTTAGCGACGATTTGGCCGGAAGGTTTTTTAATGCTTATGGCGAGCCAATCGACGGAGGCCCGCAGGTTGAAGGCAAGGAAGTACAAATTGGCGGCCCTTCGGTTAACCCTGTCAGGAGAATGTTGCCCAGCAATATGGTTTTTACCGGTATTGCAGGTATCGACCTGAACAACTCACTTGTCTCAGGTCAGAAAATCCCGTTCTTTGCCGACCCCGATCAGCCGTATAATCAGGTGATGGCAATTGTGGCTCTCAGGGCAAAAGCCGATAAGATAATTCTCGGTGGCATGGGGCTGACTAATGACGATTATTTGTTTTATAAAAATACATTTGATAATGCAGGCGCCCTCGACAGGATCATCAGTTTTGTGAATACCACCGACGACCCGCCGGTTGAAAGGTTGCTCGTGCCGGATATGGCGCTTACTGCCGCTGAATATTTTGCTGTTGAGAAAAATGAAACTGTTTTGGTGCTGCTTAGCGATATGACGCTTTATGCCGATGCCTTGAGTATTGTGTCGAACAGAATGGACCAGATACCTTCAAAAGACAGTATGCCCGGTTCTCTTTATAGCGATCTTGCAAAGATCTATGAAAAAGCTGTGCAATTCCCTGATGGCGGCTCTATCACAATTATTGCGGTTACAACCCTTTCGGGAGGCGATATCACACACGCTATTCCCGATAACACGGGTTACATTACCGAGGGTCAGCTTTTCCTGAGAAGGGATACGGATATTGCCAAGGTAATTGTCGATCCGTTCAGGAGTTTGTCGAGGCTTAAACAGCACGTAATCGGCAAGGATACACGCGAGGATCACAACCAGGTAATGAACGCAGCTATTAAGTTATATGCCGAAGCATCAAATGCGAAAACGAAGCTTGAAAATGGTTTCGACCTGACGGATTTCGACGAGAGAGCTTTGGCATTTGCCAAGGAATACGCAAACGACCTCCTTGCCATCGATGTAAACATTGGCGCTGATGAAATGCTCGACACCTGCTGGATGCTTTTTAACAAATATTTTACTCCGGCGGAGACAGGAATCAAACAAGTGTTTGTCGATAAATACTGGCCAAAAAATTAATGATCTGAAACTTTATGGCAATAAAATTCCAATATAACAAAACAGCGCTTCAGCAGTTAAATAAACAATTGCGAATAAGGCTCAGAGCGCTTCCAACTATCAAAAACAAGGAATCGGCTTTGAGGCTGGAAGTAAAAAAAGCCAGAAACAAGGCAAGGCTGCTGGAGAATAAATTGATGGAAAACATCAGTGAAAATGAAAATATAATCCGGTTATGGAACGAATTTAACCCTGAACTGCTAAAAATAAAAGACGTCAGGCTGACTGTTAAAAAAATTGCCGGAGTAAAAACGCCGGTGCTGGAAGGTGTTGATTTTATTACCGAAACATTCAGCATGTTTAAAAACCCTGCATGGTTGCTCGACGGAATTTCAATCGTAAAAAAGCTTGCTGAAATTGCCATCGAACGTAACGTGTTCGACAGGAAAAGGGAGTTGCTTGATTTTGCAAGAAAAAAAACAACTCAAAAGGTAAACCTGTACGAAAAAGTCCAGATTCCGGGATATGAGGAGGCTATTTTGAAAATAAAACGCTTTATGGAAGATGAAGAGAATCTTTCAAAATCGTCCCAGAAAATTGTGAAATGTCGTATGCAGGAAAAAGAAAGGGAGGCCGCCTGATGATTATTCCGATGAAAAAATATTCCTTCCTTATCCATCACCTGGATTATGACCAATTTCTGATAGAGTTACAAAATCTCGGCGTTCTGGATGTTATCGACAGAAATGTTGAACCGGCAGAAGAAACATATAACCTTATTCAAAAAGTTAAGCAATACAAAAAGGTTATTAAATTTTTGGAAGGTAAGGCAGAGGACAAAAAACCGAAACCCGGAGACAAAACTGCTGACGAAGTTCTTTATGAAATTATCGATTTACAAAATGAGATTGAATCATCAAAACAGAAAATAAACAGCCTGGATAAGGTTTACAGAACATTGCGCCCATGGGGAAAATTCTCGGTTGACTTGATAAATAAGATTGCCGAACGGGGTTTTTATTTGAAGTTTTTTATGGTTTCGGACAAAAAGTTTAAAGATGAATGGCAGGAAGAATATAATCTTGAAATCATAAGCCGTCTCGAAGGCCAAATATATTTTGTTGTAGTTCAACGGGAAGGTGAAAAAATAAGTCTTGATGCGGAAGAAGTAAAAGCGCCGGACAGGCCGGCTTCGGAAGTTTTAAATGAAAAGAAAAAACTTGAAAACCGTATTAACGAAATAAAAGTGAGCTTCGAGGAATTAGCCGGTGCTTACCTTCCTGCTCTTGAAGATGAAAAACTTAAGCTGGAAAATAAAATTTCTTTTGATAAGGTAATCCTAAATACTGGCAAAGAAGCTGAAGACAGTCTTATGATACTTGAGGGATGGGCGCCTGATACAAAAGTTGAACATATAAATACTATTCTCGACGAGAAGGGTGTGTTTTATTTGATCTCCGAGCCGCTTCCCGATGAAAAAGTTCCGGTTTTGTTAAAGAATAATAAATTCAGTAAATTGTTCGAGCCTATCGGAAAATTATATTCTTTACCTGTTTATAACGAATTAGACCTTACTCCGTTTTTTGCGCCGTTCTTCATGCTGTTTTTCGGATTTTGTCTTGGCGATGCAGGCTACGGCCTATTATTCATTATCGGTGCAACTTTATTCAAGTCAAGAGTAAATCCAACTTTGAAACCGATACTAACACTATTGCAATGGCTTGGCGGCGCAACAATGCTTTTTGGTTTTATCTCAGGCACATTTTTCGGTATCAATCTTATCGAGCTTATCGACAACGGAAAGTTGGACTGGATGATGGGCCTGAGAAAATTTATGCTCGATCCGGGTAAGATGTTTTATTTTGCTCTTGTGCTTGGGGCAATACAGATTGTTTTCGGCATGTGCATTAGGGTTGCAAACATTATTAAACGAAAAGGTTTTAAATATTCATTTTCCACATTTGGATGGATACTTCTTATTTTAGGCACACTTGTTTTTTATCTGGTTCACAATACCGAAAATGCCGGGATGATAAAAACCATTTATTACGTCTGGCTTGGGTTGTGTGGTGTTTTGATATTGTTTCTTAATAATCCTGAAAAAAATGTCTTTACAAATTTCGGTTCAGGTATTTGGGATGTTTATTCAATTGCAACCGGCGTCATGGGTGATTTATTATCCTATATCAGATTATTTGCTCTCGGTGTATCAAGCGCTATACTCGGGTATGTTTTCAACGATCTGGCTATGCAGATGAGTGGTGATATTCCGGTTCTGAGCCAGTTGATATTTTTAATTATACTTCTGGTCGGCCACGGGTTGAATATATTCATGGCAACGCTTGGCGCTTTTGTGCATCCCATGCGTCTTACTTTTGTCGAATTTTACAAAAATTCGGGCTTTTCCGGAGGTGGTAAAGCATACAATCCGTTTAAGAAAAATTAATATAAAAATCAAATAATATTTAATCAAATAAATTAAAGGAGAAAATTTTTTATGGAAACACCTGTAATTTTAGCTTACATAGGACTTGCACTGATGATCGCGTTAGCGGGAATTGGCAGCGCTTTTGGCGTAACGATGGGCGGAAATGCCGCAATTGGAGCATTAAAGAAAAACGACGAAGCATTTGGTAATTATATGCTTTTAAGCGCGCTTCCAGGAACTCAGGGACTTTATGGATTTGCAGGATTTTTTATTATTAACAGCAGCGGCGTTATCACCGACACGATGACTATACTGCAGGGAGCGGCAATATTTGGCGCCGGCCTGGCGCTTGGACTCGTTGCCCTTTTATCGGCGATAAAGCAGGGTAGCATTTGTGCAAATGGTATTGCCGGTATAGGTTCGGGATATGATGTTTTCGGTAAAACAATGATACTTGCTGTATTTCCGGAACTTTATGCTATTGTTGCTTTCGCAGCAGCGTTCCTTATCAGCAGAGGATTATAATTTTCGATTTCCTGATT
>CBDUSJ010000118.1:0-7598 GCA_965369845.1 uncultured bacterium
CTTGGAATTTTAAAACATTATAAAACTTACAAATTAAGAAAAAAAATGTTGCTCGAAAATTTATCTGCGTACTTTTGGAATTATTTTTACATTTCAGGAGGATATAGTAAACTTGTATTTAAAATTAAAAAAAGTAAAGGTGTTTTCTGATAATGTAAATAAAGTTTATATTAACGTCTCTAAGAAGTCAAACGGGTTTATTAAGACCTGACCGGTACCGGTCAGGTTTGTTCTTTGGTCTGTTTCACATTATTAACTTTTCAAAAGGTGATAAATTTCGGTTGTTCAACTCTCCAAAAGTTTAAAACTTTTGGAGAGTTTTTACCCGTCCAACAACTCCAAACGGTCAGACGGGTTTTAATACAGGATTGAATTTTTTTCAGAAGACCTGACAGGTTTTTAAAACCTGTCAGGTCTGTTTTACAAAAAACCTTATTTTTCAAGAAACAAACCTTAGTAGAAAAAAATACCACTCATCAGTAATTAACCTTATTTTGATACGAAAATAATAAGATAATAAGGTTTGATATTAGTCATTAATTTGCTTGCCTGATGCAGAGTTAAAAAATATATTAGTTTTGCGGCATCTTTCATTTCTCTGTTTACAATTTTATCTGCATCAACAGTATTATGAAACCTTATTTTTTGTTTTAAACCTTAGTAAAATGGAATGTCTAACCTGACAACAAACCTTATTACCTTATCATGCGTCTGAGAATAAGGTAATAAGGTTTTGGGCGGGATGCTGAAATTTTTTCTACTAAGGTTGAGGGACTAAAGTCATAAAAATAAAGTTTTTTAGAAATCATGTAAAAGTGTAAACTACTTTTTATCATTTATGAAAGATGCCAGTTTTGCAATTTGAAATATCATATTATTAATATTAAAATGTACATTTATGAAAAAAATTAAACAATTTGTTATGAATGCTGTAAACAAAACTCTTTTGGTTTTATTAATGCTTTTTTGTTACACAACAGCTCAAGCTCAACAAATCACTTATTACGACAACTGGGCAAATGAAGGTTTCAATCTGGAAAAAGAAAACGCTCAAGAAGTTAATATTACTTTTTCTATTCATGAATTAAATTTCAGCGATATAATTATCAATGGTGAAAACATGAAACAAATTCAGCTTCCCGGAAATTTTCTTCCAAATGATGAAGGAGCGCCTGACCTGCCTGGCAATGGCCGGTATATTGCTGTTCCGCAGGGAGCAAGTGTTTCATTTAAAATAGCAGAATTTCGGAGCGAAACATTCTCTGATATAAATATTGCTCCTGCTTTCCGTATCCCAAAAGAAACAGATAAGGGACCTCTTGTTTATAAAAAAAATGAAAATATTTATTCCCGAAATGCTTTTTATCCTGCCGAGCCGGTACAGCTTTCTTCTCCTACACAGATTCGGGGTGTTGATGTCGTAATACTTGGCACTACTCCTTTTCAGTACAATCCTGTTACTAAAGAATTGATTGTTTACAGAGACATTAAAATTGAAATTACTTTTGATGGTGGTAACGGACATTTTGGAGAAGACCGTTTGCGCAGTCGCTGGTGGGATCCGATACTGCACGACTTGTTTCTAAATCAAAGTTCCCTCCCTATTGTGGAATATCCCAAACATTCTTTGGATTCACGAGATGGCTACGAATATCTTATCATCGTTCCTGACGACCCTTCTTTTATCGCCTGGGCCGATTCATTGAAAAAATTCAGAAATATGCAGGGTATCAGTACCGGCGTGGTTACAACAACCGATGTCGGTGGCAACACAACCACTGCAATAGAAAATTACATCAACAATGCTTACAACACATGGGATGTTCCTCCTGCCGCCGTCTTGTTACTTGCTGATTTTGGTTATTCCGGGAATACGATTATCGCCCCGATATGGGATTACTACTGTGCTTCGGATCATATCTACGCCGATGTGAACGGAAATGGTATGGCTGACATTATCCTTGCCCGAATGACCGCTCAAAATGAAACGCATCTCGAAACTATGGTTGGTAAAGTATTAAGTCATGAACGCACGCCGCCGACTAATCCCGGGTTTTACGATCACCCGATAACTGCATTGGGCTGGCAAACCGAACGCTGGTTTCAGATATGTGCCGAAAGTGTCGGAGGTTTCTTTAAAAATGTACATGGTAAAAATCCTGTCCGTATTAACGAAATTTATGATGGAAATCCTGAGGTTGATCCATGGTCAACAGCAAGTAATACCAACATTGTCGTATTTGTTTTCGGACCGGATGGACTTGGATATATTCCGGCTTCTCCTGCCGAACTTGGAGGATGGAGCGGTGGAAATGCCACTATGATCAATGATGCAATTAATGACGGCGCTTTTTTACTTCAACACAGAGACCATGGTGGAGTATCCGGCTGGGGCGAACCTCCTTATCATAATGGCGATATTGACGACTTGGTTAATACAGACCTGTGTTATGTTTTCTCCATAAATTGTCTTACCGGCAAGTACAACTCAAGTATTGAATGTTTTGCAGAAAAATTTCACAGGCATCAGTATGGCGCTTTAGGGATTATTGCTGCATCCGAAGTGTCATATTCATTCGTAAATGATGTTTATGTCTGGGGTATTTATGACCATTTGTGGCCTGACTTTTTACCAAACTTTAACACTACTCCCGACGCAAGAGGATTGTTGCCGGCTTTTGGAAATGCGGCTGGAAAATACTTTTTAAAAAGCTCAGGATGGCCCGGTAACTCCGGAACTAAAGAAGTAACTTATAATTTATTCCACCATCACGGAGGCGCTTTCTCTGTTTTATATTCGGAAGTACCACAATACCTAACGGTAATAAATAATAATGAACTGCTTGCAGGACTTGACTTTTTCACGGTACAAGCTGACACAGGATCGCTTATTGCCCTTTCGGTGAATGGTGAAATTATCGGTGTGGCATCCGCCACAGGTTTCCCGATGGATATAAGTATTGAGCCGCAACTTACCGGAACAGTCGTTGACATTGTGGTTACAAAGCAAAATTATTATCGATACGAGTCGGCAATAAATGTTATTTCTGCGGATATACCTTACGTGGTTTATGAGTCAAACATTGTTAACGATAACGCAGGCAACGGTAATGGCCTTGTTGATTATGCCGAATCGGTTTTTCTTTCTATAACAATGCAAAATTTAGGAAATATAGATGCTGAAAATGTTACGGTTGAATTAAATACTTCTGATGAATATATTACAATTACCGACCCATCAGAATATTATGGGACTATTCTTGCTAATCAAAGTGTTACCGTAACTGATGGTTTTGCTTTTGATGTTGCAGGGAATATTCCTGATGGCCATATCATTCTTTTCGAGCTTTCTTCAACCGATGGTAATAGCACATGGATAAGCAATTTCATTATTACAGCTCATGCTCCCCTGCTAAAATTGAGCGAATTTACTGTATCCGACCCTGGCGGAAATAATAACGGAAGAATCGATCCGGGTGAAACTGCCGACCTTATTCTTTCTGTTAATAATTCTGGTTCTTGCGATGCTGTCAATGTGTGGGGCGAATTGTTTTGTGACGAAACATATATTTCAATCGAAGATAACTTTCTTTCTTTTGGAGATATTGAAATTGGTGAAACAACTGAGCAAACATTTATTGTTACTGCCGATGAAAATACACCTACAGGATATTCCGCTGAATTTGTTCTTGATTTAATTGATGATTTCGGGGCAACGGGAACAGATTCTTTTAATATTGTAATCGGACAATATCCTGCCTTAATAGTTGATTTAGACCCATATCATTATTCGGGACCTGCTATTCAATCAACTTTTGAAAATATGGAAATGAACACACAATATTTCACTTCTTTCCCCGATGATCTGGGCTTATATTTTTCTGTATTTGTTACTTTGGGTAATATTTTTACAGGCCATAAGTTAAATGAAGCTGAAGCTGAATTGCTAATAGAATATCTCAACAATGGCGGCAATTTATATCTTGAAGGAAGAAGAACCTGGTACGATAATCCTCAAACTTCTTTGCATCCGATGTTTAATATAGATGTAGTTGTTGACACATGGTTTGAATATGATACTGTTTTTGGAATAGACGGAACAATTACTCATGGAATGACCTTTGATTATGATGGTGTAACGCCTTTTAACGATTATTATTTAGCGCCTGTTTTTCCTGCTTTTTCAATACTCGAAAGCCCTGAACCGGGTTATAGTTGTGCAGTAGCTAATTATGATGGTAATTACAAAACTATAGGCTCTTCATTTGAACTTGGCGCCCTTGTTAATGGGTCATCTCCTTCTACTAAAGAAGATCTTCTAACTAAAATTATGGATTATTTTGAAGATATTTATACGGATATTGATGATCATAGCGAGCGACTTTCTCCTGTTGAAACCAAACTTTATGAAAATTATCCTAATCCTTTCAACGATAATACTTCAATAAATTTTGACCTTTTTGAAAACTCTAAAGTTAAGATTGAGATTAATAATATAAATGGCAAAAAAGTCAAAACGCTTATTAACGGCGAAATGAGCCATGGATTACACAAAATTATCTGGGATGGGAAAAATGATAAAAATAAATTATTGCCGCCCGGAATATATTTTTACACATTAAATACCGGTAAGGAGATACTCTCCGGGAAAATGATCATTTTGAGATAAAATAAAAAATTTAATCGAATTCAGCCGGAACGGCCGTGATGTTGATCTTTGTTCCTTTTCTTATTACTGTCAATGATAATCTCTTCCCGATTGTATTTTCATCCAGCATTTTGTGAAGTTCGTCAATCGAGCCAAGAGGTAAATTATTGAAACCAACCAGCAAGTCTCCGGTCATTAATTCGGAGTTTTCCGATTTGCTGCTTGTAATTATTTCAGAAATATTAATTGCCGAATTTTTCTTTAGATTATGAAAAGAAACAAACTTTTTTGGAAGTTGAACTGTTTGTCCGGCGATACCTAAAAAACCCCTTCTGACTTTGCCATGGGTTATTAGTTTGCCGGCAATAAATTGGGCAAGATTACCGGAAACCGCAAAACATATACCTTGTGCCTGCCGAATAATGGCAGTGTTTACACCAATTACTTTTCCTGATGAATCCAACAGAGGCCCTCCAGAACTTCCGGGATTCAGAGCAGCATCGGTTTGGATAACATCGTCAATAAGTCTTCCTGATTGTGATCTTATTGTTCTGCCCAATGCGCTAACAACTCCTGCGGTTACAGTATGCTGAAAACCGTATGGATTACCTGTTGCAACAACGAGTTGGCCAACGTGGAGCTTATCGGAGTTCCCAAATGTCAAAGGTGAAAAATTCTTTCCTTTAACTTTTAAAACTGCAATATCAGTAGCAGGATCGAAACCTTTAATTTCAGCATTGTTTAATGTTCCGTCGGGAGTTGTAATTATTATTTCGCCGGCTTTGGCTATCACGTGATGATTAGTAATAAGAAACCCGTCGGATGAAATGAAGAACCCTGATCCTGTGCTGATTTCACCTGGTAATGGTCTCCTTTGAGGCTCGCTCTTGCCCCGTTTTATTTTTATGTGAACAACCCCTTTTGCAGCAATCCTGGCTACATTTACAACAGTTTTGGAATAAGCATCAAAAATTTCCCGGTCATCTTGCCGATCCGATGCGGCTTGTCCGTTTTTATTAAAAAAATTAATATACTGCATTTTTTCTTTAAACTTTTGACTTTTGTATTTACTTTAATGAGTCCGGCCAAAAAAGTAAACTTATCGACAATTGTACAAAATCACAAAAAAATAAGAATCTGTTATTCAAAATTTTGCGACTTTGCAGCTTTGCGTGAAATTTCATTTTTTATGTTTTTATACCGGACTCTTTAATCTTTCACCGTAAAATGTAATACGGAATTTATTCAGTTATTCTTTCTGATGTAGGTAACAAAAAAATAATCAAAATCGTTTTTCTCCGAATAAAAAACCTCTGATTTATCTGACACCTCCCATTTATTTTCATCGATTTCAGGGAAGAAGGTATCGGCTTCAAATTTTTTATTTACCCATGTAATATAAAGTTTATCCGCAAAAGCCAAAAACTGTCTATACACCGAAGCGCCACCGATTATGAAAATTTCTTCATTTTTATCACAAAGATTTTTTGCTTCGTCAATCGAATAAACCATAATGCAGTTCTCGAACTTTTCATGCGGATTATCGGTAATCACAATGTTGGTTCTTCCGGGCAAGGCGCCTTTTGGCAGCGAAAGAAATGTATTTCTGCCCATGATCACTTTATGGCCTGATGTCAGTTTTTTAAATCGTTTTAAATCTTCTGAAATATGCCAGAGTAATTTATTATCTTTTCCAATTGCATAATTTTCAGCAATGGCAACAATTATTGAAATGCTCATATTGAATTGTTAAATTGTTAAATCGGTAAAATTAGTTAAATCGGTGAATTGGTTAATAATGTGTTCAACAAATTGTAACAGTTCACGATTTTAAATTAGTATGCTAAAAATTGTTATATTGTTAATTTTTGGTTTTTGGTTTTCGGTTTTTTAAATTCACTCTGTGAATTTTTTTTTGTATTTCACTGTGGTCTTTTCCATAAAAACAATTTAACAATTTAGCAATTTAACCATGAAGACAGAAATTCAGCTATTTATACAGCTTTTCTTAAACTGTGAACGATTACAACAAATTCAACCGAATTCATTTTCACACCGAAATCTTACCTTTAATATGAGGATGAGCCTGATAATTCACTAATTCAATATCTTCAAATTTAAAATCGAAAATATTCTTAATTTCCTGATTAAGTTTCATCTGCGGCATCGGAAATGGTTTGCGGCTTAGCTGTAATTTAACCTGGTCGATATGGTTGATGTAGATATGCGCATCCCCGAATGTATGAACAAATTCACCCGGTTTCAGGCCGGTAACTTGTGCAATCATTAGAAGCAGCAACGAATAGGAAGCAATATTGAACGGTACTCCAAGGAAAATATCAGCGCTTCGTTGATACATCTGACACGACAAGGTTTCACCCGCAACATAAAACTGAAACAGGATATGGCATGGAGGCAGCGCCATTTTATCAAGTTCGCCAACGTTCCATGCGCTAACAATATGCCTCCTTGAATTTGGGTTTACACTGATTGACTCTACAACCCGGCTGATCTGATCAATATGGCCACCATCGGATTTTGGCCATGAACGCCACTGATAGCCGTAAATAGGGCCAAGATCGCCGTTCTCATCTGCCCATTCATCCCAGATAGATACTTTATTTTTATGAAGATATTCAGTATTTGTTTCTCCTTTTAAAAACCATAACAATTCGTGAATGATTGACCTCAGGTGTAATTTTTTGGTGGTCAGTACAGGGAATCCTTCTTCAAGATTAAAACGTATCTGATAGCCAAATACGCTGATTGTTCCTGTTCCGGTTCTGTCTTCTTTCCTGATTCCGTTTTCCAGTACGTGATTCAAAAGCTTAAGATATTGTTTCATATTTCTGTTTCATTTTAATTTTTCAGCAACACGTTTTGTTTTAATTAATCCCCTGATAAAATTACCTTCCCCGGAATTTTTCAAAAAATCAGGCTCAAAATTACT